>JBBQBW010000080.1:0-8206 GCA_038318025.1 Burkholderiales bacterium
GAGGCCCGCGAGCGCGCTCGCCAGCACCGATGTGGAGTTGGAGTGGGGCCCCGCCAACATCGCCATCTCGCGCGAGAAGAAACCGACGAGGCTGCCCACGAGCAACGCCGTCAGCGCGATGGTCACGCCGTAGCCGAGGAAGGGCTCGAGGGGGCCCGCGAAGAGCAGCGCCCCGTACGTCATCGCGAAGATGGCGCCGGTGATGCCGACCACGAGCCCGGCGCCCACCTGGCGGCCGATGTCCCTGGGACGCGCCGACAAGATCGTTGACCCTTCCCGTATCGATTGGGGCCCTGCCGCGTCGCGCAAGGCGGGCGTTGGGGCGAGGCGTGATTCTAGCGGGCAAACCCGGTGCAAAATAGGGGTCGAGAGACCCCCGAAGGAGCCCCATGAAGAAATATCGCATCGCCGCCATCGGTGGCGACGGCATCGGACCCGAAGTCATCGCCGCCGGCCTCGAGGTCCTCGAGGCGCTCGCCGTCACCGACGGCAACTTCCGCTTCGAGGTCGAGAACCTCGACTGGAGCTCGAAGCGCTACCTGGAGAAGGGCGCCTACATTCCCGAGGGCGGCCTCGAGAAGCTGAAGGCGTGCGACGCCATCTTCTTCGGCGCCGTGGGCTCGCAGCAGGTGCCGGACCACGTTTCGCTCTGGGGGCTGCGCCTGCCCATCTGCCAGGGCTTCGACCAATACGCCAACGTGCGCCCGGCGCGCGTGCTTCCGGGCGTAAAGAGCCCGCTCGCCAACGGGAAGGACATCGACTGGGTGGTGATCCGCGAGAACTCCGAGGGCGAGTACGCGGGCATGGGCGGGCGCGCCCACAAGGGGCTGCCGATCGAGGTGGGCACCGAGGTGGCCGTGTTCACCCGCGCGGGGGTCGAGCGCATCCACCGCTTCGCCTTCAAGCTGGCGCAGTCGCGGCCCCGCAAGCACTTGACCCTGGTCACCAAGTCCAACGCCCAGCGCTTCGGGATGGTGATGTGGGACGAGATCTTCTTCGAGGTGGCGCGCGATTTCCCGGACGTGAAGACCGACCGCGAGCTGGTGGACGCCATGACCACGCGCATGGTGCTCAAGCCCGCGTCGCTCGACACGATGGTGGCGACCAACCTGCACGCCGACATCCTTTCGGACCTCGCCGCGGCGCTCTCCGGCAGCCTCGGCATCGCCCCCACCGCGAACCTGAACCCGGAGCGGGCCTTCCCCTCGATGTTCGAGCCGATCCACGGCTCGGCCTTCGACATCACCGGCAAGGGCGTGGCCAATCCGACGGCCACGTTCTGGACCGCGGCGATGATGCTCGAGCACCTGGGCGAGCACGGCGCGGCCAAGCGCCTGATGAGCGCGGTGGAGCGCGTCACCTCCGATGGCGTGCACACGCCGGACCTCGGCGGCAAGGCCACCACGGCCGACGTGACCAAGGCGGTGCGCAAGGCCATCGTCGAGGCCGCGAAGTCGGGGACGCAGAAGCTCGAGCCGCTGAAGCAGCCCTAGGCTTCCGGAGGTTGGCTCCTCGCAGCCGGGGGTCCGCCTTGCGAGGCGGTTGCAAGGATGGCCGCCAGTTCCTCCATGTCGACGGGCTTCACGAGGTGGTGGTCGAAGCCCGCGCAGCGACCCTTTTCGCGGTCGCTTGCGTGGCCATATCCGGTGAGCGCGATGAGTATCGCCGCCGCCGAGGCGCTCCGGGCACGGAGCCGGCGGGCGAGCTCGTACCCATCCATCGTGGGCATTCCGATATCCAGGATGAACACGCGGGGAATCCGGCTCTCCGGAACCTCGAGGGCTCCCCTGGCGTCGGCACTGACGGCCACGCGGTGGCCGGCGCCTTCCAGGAGGGCTGCGAGCGATCGCGCCGCGTCGAGGTTGTCGTCGACGATGAGGATGTCCACTCCCGTCGCCGGCCGCGGCGACGCTACCGCTTCCGCCGGCGCATCGTCCGCGGAGCGCTTTTCAGCAAGCGGCAGCCAAAGCGTGAACGTGCTGCCCTTGCCGCCTCCGTCGCTCCTCGCCTCGACCTTCCCGCCGTGCAGGTTGGCGATGCTCCTCACGAGCGCCAGGCCGATGCCGAGGCCGCCCTGGGCGCGATCGGGGGTTCGCGCGCCTTGCGTGAAGAGATCGAAGACGTGGGGGAGGAGGGCGGCTTCGATGCCGAGGCCGTTGTCCTTCACGACGATCGCCACGCGCTCGGCCTCGACCTCGACCCGGAGCGCGATCTCCCCGCCTTCCGGAGTGTATTTGGCGGCGTTGTTCAACAGGTTCACGATCACCTGGATCACTCGGGTGCGGTCGCCGAAGACGCTGACGGGACGCGGATCCGTCCAGGTCGTGAGGACGTGGCGCCGGGCCTCGATGAGGGGGCGAACCTGCTCGATGGCGCTCGCGATCGCCGCATTGATTCCAAGGGTTTCCTTCTTGAGCTCCGCCAGCCCGCGCGTCACCCGGGAGACGTCCAGGAGATCGTCCACCAGCTCCGTCATGTGCCGCGCCTGGCGGATGATGATCTCGCTCGCGAGCCGGATGCGTTTCTCGTCCGCCGCCGGAGCGCTCAGCAGGTGGGCCGCCGAAGTGATGGGAGCGAGCGGATTGCGCAGCTCGTGGGCAAGCATCGCCAGGAACTCGTCCTTGCGGCGGTCGACCTCCATGAGGGCGGCTTCGGCCTTCTTGTAGGCGTCGATGCTGATGGTGGCTCCCAGCATCCGCTCCGCCCCGTTGTCCTTGCCGCGGTGTACCCGTGCCCAAGTCGACAGCCACCTCGGCGTGCCGTCCGGGAGCACGATGCGGAACTCAGCGGAGAATCCGTCCCGGTGCGCGAGCGCCGTCTCGATGCGCTTCCACATCCAGTCGGCGTCCTCCGGGTGGATGAGTGCCGCGAAGTCCTGGGCTGTTCCGCCGAATTCCCCGGGCTCGAGCCCATGGAGGACGTAGACGCGGTCGGACCACACCACGCTGTCGCCCGCGACGTCCCAGTCCCAGATCCCGATGTTGCCCGCCTGCGTCGCGAGCCGTAGGCGCTCCTCGGTCGTGCGCAGGGCCTGCTGCGCCTCCTGGAGCGCAGACACGTCGGTGTTCGTGCCGAACCATTGCACCACCTTGCCCTCGGCGTCCTTCAGCGGGGCCACCAGCGTGAAGAAGGGCCGGAACGCGCCATTGCGGCCGCGCAGCGGGAAGGTCATCTGGAACGAGTCCCCGGTGGCGATGGATCGCCTCCACTGCTCGACGACGCCCGGCAGGACGGCGGGATCGTGGACGGATTGCCAGCCCCAGCCTTCCATGTCGGCCGGCATGGTTCCCGTGTACTCGTACCAGCGATCGTTGTACCAGTGGATCGAGCCGTCGGGCTCCGCCATCCAGGCGAGCTGCGGAATGGTGTTCGCGAGCTGTTTCAGGCGCATCTCGCTCGCTCGCAGCGCGTTCTCGGCTCGGGTGCGATCCGTCACGTCTTCGTGGATCAGGAACACTTCGCGCAACACTCCCGCGTCGTCCTTGATCGGGTGGGCCGACGCCTTCAGCCAGCGCGCGCGGCCGGACCTTCCAAGCTCCGCGGGATCGTAGAGGACCGCGGGGATGTCGACGGACTCTCCCTGGAGGGCGCGGCGCAGGAACACGTCGATGCCCTTGGCCGCCAGTTGCGGGTCTTCGAGGATGTTGTACTCGCGAAGGACGTAATCCTTCAACCCGTCCGTGGCTTGCCAGAGGTCCTCCCACGCCTTGTTGACGGCGAGGGTGCGGCCATCGGCGGCGAGCAGCTGGACGCTGAATGGGGAGCTGGCGAACAGCGCTTTGAAGCGCGCCTCGGAGGTCGCCGCGTCGTCCGTAGCTCCCATGGGTGTCATGGGAGCATTCTAACGGTGGCCAACGCGCTGCGACATTCGGTGTCATTTCGTGGCTGGCGTGCTGCTACATTGATTCGGTGTCCGACAACGGGGGGCAGTGATGAAGGCAGCGATGCGAAACCTGCTCGCGGCGTTCGTGTTGATGTTCGGATTTCCGGGTGCCCAGGCGGCGGCGCCAGAGGCCGCGGCACTCGCCGATCGCATGCTCGCCGCTCTCGGCGGGCGCGACGCCTGGGCCAGCACGAAGAACACCGTCAACGATTCGCGCCAGGACTGGGACGGCGACCCCTCCGAGCTGCGCGTCGTGATCACCATGGATTTCGAGCGCCCGCGCGTGCGCGTCGAGACCTGGGGCCGTGGCCTGCACGTCGTTCGCGCCATCGATGGCGACCGGCACTGGCGCCGCACGCGCGACGGGAAGATCGAGCCGCTCACGGCGCAGATCCTGGAAGGCGATCGGCGCTTCTACGCGGGACACGTCTATCGCACCCTGCACCGCATCGCGAAGCGCGATCCCGCACTCGCGGTGTCGCTGGGGAAGGATGGGCGCCTCGAGGTTCGCGAGGACGGCAAGCGCATCGCCTGGTACGCGCTCGACCGTGCCGGACAGCCCTATCTCTATGGCGCCCACGACGACGAGATCGGGTCGATCTTCGGTCCGTGGTCGCACGAGGAAGCCGGCATCCGCCATCCCGCATGGGTCACTCGCGACAGCGGAAAGTGGCGCGCGATGCTGAAGCGCCTGGAGGTGAACGCTACCCTCGACGACCGGATGTTCGCGCCCCCCTAGCGGCCTTGCCCGTATGCGCCCGACGGGCAGTTTGCCATTCCGCGTTGAGGGTCCAGACTAGCGTATCCGGCCATCTCGGCTGCCCGAGGAGAAGTCATGGAACCCGCCCTGATGATGCGTACCGCGCTCGTCCTTCTCACCCTCACCGCCATCGGCGGCGTCGCGATGGCGGGCATCCGTTTCTCCCGCAACGCCAACCCGCCCAGCTGGCTCGCGATGGGCCACGGCTTGCTCGCCGGCGCGGCGCTGACGCTCCTGATCTACGCCTACTTCACGGTGGGATTGCCTTCCCTGGCCTCCTGGTCGCTGCTGCTGTTCCTGGCGGCTGGTGCTGGTGGCACCTACCTGAACCTCGCATTCCACGCCAAGGGCGCGGCGCTACCCAAGAACATCGTGATAGGCCACGGCGCGCTTGCGGTGGTCGCCTACGCGCTGCTCGCCGGCGCGGTGTTCCTGCGCTAAGGCGCTAGTCGATGAGGTTACCGGCCGCGTTGTAGAAGGGATACGGCCCGTCGAACTCGCCGAGGGTGGCGGTGTGGGTGACTACCCCCGTCCCCTCGTGCCAGAGATGCAGCTGGAACCCCGGCGGCTCCATCACGAAGCGCGAGGGCGCGTCGTCGGCGAGGTCGAGCGCCACCTGGTGCGCGGGGCTGGGGCAGGTGGAAGCGATGGTCCCGCCGAAGCGGTTCGTGATGGAGCGATGCAGGTGACCGCACAGTACGCGCTCCACCTGTGTGTGCCTCGCGATCACCGCCTCGAGCGCCTGCGGCTGCGCGAGCCCCTGGGCGTCCATGTGCCCGATGCCGGTCCAGAACGGCGGGTGGTGCAGCGCGACAAGGGTGGGTTTGCGCGGCTGCCCGGCCAAGGTTGCATCGAGCCACGCCAGCTGCTCCGCGGTGAGCGAGCCGTGGGGCTTGCGCGGCGTGGTCGAGTCCAGCGCCACGATCCGCAGCGGATACTCGTCGATCGCGTAGTCGAGTTTGCCGGTGCGTTGGCGCAGGTAGGCGTGCGCCGGGAACGCATCGCGCATCACGACCGGGTCGTCGTGGTTGCCGGGCATGAGGTAGTAGGGCATCGCCAAAGGCTCGAGCAGCTTGGCCAGCCACTCGTACTCGTCGGCACGGCCGAAATCCACCAGGTCGCCGGTGAAGAGCACCGCATCGGGCGCCTGGGGCAGCTTTCCGATCTGGTCCACGCAGTACGCGAGGCTTTTCGCGGTGTCGACGCGCTGGTACGAGAGCTTGCCGCCCGCCTTGATGTGCGTGTCGGTGACCTGAGCGAGGAGGAAGCGGTTCATGGCGCCTGTCCGGGAATGGGGAGGAGGGCCTCGGGGGCGATGGCGAGGTGGACGGTCTCGCCGCGCGGCCAGCCGCGCCGCTCGGTGGTCTCGACAATGAGGGGCGTCGCTTCGCCGGCGTCGACGACGAGGCGCGTGTGGTCGCCGAGGAAGAACGACGAGACGACCTTCGCTTCGATCTGGTGAGATCCCGCGGAGACGATGCGGGCGTCTTCGGGGCGGAACATGAAAACCCTCTCCCCCGGCCCCTCTCCCAAGGGAGAGGGGAGCAGGGATTTCTCTCCCAGGGGAGAGGGGAGCAGATTCTTCAGCCGCGACGCCGACACGCGATTCATCGTGCCGATGAAGTCCGCCACAAAAGCCGTTGCTGGCCGGTGGTAGATCTCCTGCGGCGTTCCTGCCTGCGCGATGCGTCCCTTCTCCATCACGATGATGCGGTCGCCGAGTGCCATGGCTTCGGCCTGGTCGTGGGTCACGTAAACCGCGGTGATGCCGAGCCCACGGAGCAGCCGGTCGATCTCCACGCGCAGCTGCTCGCGCAGCTTGGCGTCGAGCGCCGTGAGCGGCTCGTCCAGCAGCAGCACGCGGGGGCGGATGGCGAGCGCACGGGCCAGCGCCACGCGCTGCCGCTGGCCGCCGGAGAGCTGGTCCACGCGGCGCGCGCCGAAGGCGCCCAGGTCCACGAGCTCGAGCATCTCCCCCACCCGCTGGTCGAGGTCGGCGCGGGAGGCCTTGCGCACGCGCAGCCCATAACCGACGTTCTCCGCCACGGTCATGTTGGGGAACAGCGCGTAGCTCTGGAACACCATGCCGACGCCGCGCTCCTCGATCGGCTGGGCGGTCACGTCCTCGGCGTCGAACAGCACGTGTCCGCCGGGATCGGGCGACTCGAGTCCGGCGATGATGCGCAGCGTCGTGGTCTTGCCGCAGCCCGAGGGGCCGAGGAGCACGACGGTCTCGCCCGCCGCGAGGTCGAGCGTGAGCGGCTCGAGCGCGCGCGTGCCGTCGGCGAAGGTCTTCGAGCAGTTGCGCAGGTGGATCGCGATCGCCATGGTGTCAGTCCGGGCGGCTGGCGGTGTCGAGGGCGGCGAGCGCTTCGGAGTCGAGCTGCACGCGCGTGGCGCCGGCGATCTCGTCCAGCTGCGCGACCGAGGTCACGCTCACGATGGGGGCCGCGATCGTGGGCTGCGCCATCAGCCAGGCGAGCGAGACCTGCGCGGGCGAGCCGCCGACGCGTGCGCAGACCTCATCCAGTGCCGCCAGGATCCTCGTGCCCCGATCGCCTTCGAAGTACTTCTTGAGCCCGACAGCGCGCGGCCGCCCCTCGATGTCGGCGGCCTTGCGGTACTTGCCGGAGAGGAAGCCCTTGGCGAGCCCGAAGAACGGGATCACCGCGAGGCCGTGCTCCCGCGCCACCGGCTGGAATTCGCGCTCGAAGCGCTCGCGGTCGAACAGGTTGAATTCGGGTTGGTGCGTCTGGTAACGCGGCACCCCCAAGCGCTCGCTCGCCGCCAGCGACTCCCGCAGGCGTCCCACCTCGTACTGCGAGGCGCCGATGGCGCGCACCTTGCCGGCCTTCACCAGGCGCTCGAGCGCCTCGAGCGTCTCTTCGACCGGCGTCTTCGGGTCGTCCTTGTGTGTCTGGTAGAGGTCGATGCGATCGGTCTGCAGGCGCTGGAGCGAGGCCTCGGCCTGCTTCTCGACCTGCGCCGCGGACAATCCGCCTTCGCCGCCCATCTCCCAGCCGACCTTGGTCGCGATCGTCACCCGGTCGCGGTTGCCGCGCGCCTTCATCCATTTGCCGATGATCGTCTCCGACTCGCCGCCCTGGTGGCCGGGCACCCAGGAGGAGTACGCGTTGGCGGTGTCGACGACGTCGAAGCCGAGCTCGAGGAAGCGGTCGAGGATGGCGAAGGAGGTCGCCGCGTCGGCGGTCCAGCCGAAGACGTTGCCGCCGAGCACGATCGGGGCGGTGGCGAGGCCGGAGCGGCCGAGGGGGCGTTTTTCCATTTCAAGTCTCCGGAGGGATCAGGTTTTCGCGCGGGGACGCTCGGCGCGCGCGGCCGCCCACTGCATGCCGACCAGCAACGGCACGATCATCGCGAGGAAGATCAGGGTATACGCCGAGCCGATCTCGAGGCGCATCGACGCATAGCTGTCGGCGAGGCCCACCGGCAATGTCTTGGTGAGCGGAGTGTGCAGCATCCAGGTGAGATTGAACTCGCCCATGGAGAGCGTCACCACCATCAGCGAGCCGGCGAGGATTCCCGGGCGCACGTTGGGAAGC
>JBBQBW010000081.1:0-8201 GCA_038318025.1 Burkholderiales bacterium
TGCCCGGCGCGGTCAACATTCCCATGGACCAGTTGACGCGACGGTTGCGCGAGCTTCCGAGGGGCCGCGAGGTGATCGCTTATTGCCGCGGGCCGTTCTGCCTCATGTCGTTCGAAGCAGTGGAGCTTTTGCGCAGGAAGGGGCTCAAGGCGCGACGGTTGCAGGACGGGATGCCCGAGTGGCGCACGGCCGGCCTTCCGGTGGAGTCCGCTCCGCCAAGGTGATGAGGCGCGAGCCCGCTGCGAATTTTTTCCGGCCGCGTCATCCGAACTGTCCCAGGAACAGGAGTGATCCTTGAATCGCATCTGCGTCTTCGCCGGCTCCAACAGCGGTTCCCGGGCCGAATACTTCGCGGCCGCGGCCGATCTGGGCCGCTCGCTCGCCAAGCGCGGCGTGGGCCTCGTTTACGGTGGCGCGCGCGTCGGCCTGATGGGGGCGCTCGCCGATGGGGCGCTCGCGGCGGGGGGCCACGTGACGGGCGTCATGCCCGAGGCGCTGATGTCGAAGGAGGTCGCGCACCACGGGCTCTCGGACCTGCGCGTGGTGAAGTCGATGCACGAGCGCAAGGCGATGATGGCCGACTTAGCCGACGGCTTCATCGCGCTGCCGGGCGGGCTGGGCACGCTGGAGGAGCTCTTCGAGGTGCTCACGTGGGCGCAGCTGGGGCTCCACCGCAAGCCCTGCGGGCTCCTCGACATCCAGTGCTACTTCGGCGGGCTGCTGGCGTTCGTGGACCACAGCGTCGCCGAGGGCTTCGTGAAAGCCGAGCATCGCGCGATGCTGCTGGTAGCGGCAGGCTGCGGCGAGCTGCTCGACGCGATGGCGTCCTACCGGGCTCCGGCGGTCACGAAATGGATCGAGCGTTCAGAGTCGTGAGCCGAGCACAAGGTGATCGTGTTCGACGTGGCGGCCGCGAAGCTGGCCGCCGCATCGCGCCCGCCTGAGGCGGACGCGCCCGCTTCAACGGGCCGTGGTGGTGGAGCCCGGCACACGCACGCCCGGGTGCTCGATCCCATCGGGCGCGGCCCACGTGTGGCCCCCCTGAGGCGCGTAGTGGCGCGTCCAGATCGATCCGCAATCCTTGCAGCGGAACTGCACCTGGTTGCTGGTCATGGAGTGGGTGAAGAGCTTGTCGTGGCCCTCGACGCCCGCGGGGCCGCTTTCGCATTTCTGGCATTTGGTCATTTTGCGAGCCTCCCTTCGAGCTCACCTCGGAGCGTACTCCCTTTCCGGGTGTTTTCGGGCCGGTGCAAGATATGGTGATGCAACGCAATTTCCCCGATCCAAAGGCCCCGCGACCCCTCGACGTGCAGAAGGAGCTCGATGCCGTCGTCGGAAAATACCAGGAGCGCCCCGGCGAGAAGCTCGCGGTGCGGGCGATCCGTATCCTGGGCAAGGGGCTGCTGGGCGCGGCACTCGCCATCGCCGTCTCGGGCGCGGTCATCTACACCCTCCACAAGCACGTGAAGGACGCCCAGACGGCGCCCGTGCCGCTGACGCCGGGCAAGCCCATTCCGGTGCAGATACTCCCGCCGCCGCCGGAAAACCGGAAGTAGATGGCGCTGGCGTCACAAATGGCGCACCTCGGCGGGGCGTGGGGTAGGGCGGCTCGACCCCCGGCGGGCGTGTTAACTTACGGCCACGAAAAGCTGTCCGGGAGTCGAAACATGCACCAGCACTTTCTCGCCGCGATCACCTTCGCGGCCCTCGCCACGGCGCCGCTCGCGCAAGCGCAGGACACCAAGGCCTGGCTCGAAGCGCAGAACCTCGAGAGCGCCGATACCAGGACGTTCAACGAGTTCGATGCGGTGGTCGCGCGCCTGAAGGACGCCAAGGATGCCAAGGGCGCCGAGGAGCGAGTGGTCCTCCTGGTGAAGGGCAAGCCCGTGTGGCAATCAAATCCCAAGGAGACGGACCCGGGCTCGAAATGGACGCTGCATTCAATCGGCCGCGACCTCGATGGCGACAAGCAGCCGGACCTGCATTTCTCCAGCCACAGCGGCGGCCCCAGCTGCTGCACCACGCATCACGTCTATCGCCTGAAGCCCAAGGTGGCGCGCATCGCGGTGTACAGCGCGGGCAACGTGGCCGGCGGCGAGTTCATCGAGGTCCCGGGCCGCAAGCCGGTGATGATCTCCGCGGACGACTCGTCGGCCAACGCGTTCGCGCCCTACGCCAACTCGTACTTCCCGGTCGTGGCGCTCGAGGTCGGAAGCAAGGGGCGCATGCAGTTCGCCCGCGACCTCATGCAGACGCGGCTGCCGGGCATGCCCCCACCGGTGTGCGCGACGCCGGTCGGGACATCCAACGCGTGGCTGAAGGAGCGCTGCGCCGAATACTCCTCCCCGCGCCGCAACACGCGCACGTCGGAAGTGAAGGCACGCCTCGCGAGCATCAAGGCGGGCCGCTCGGCCGACAAGTTGAAGTGGGAGGACTACTTCGAAAACGGGGTGCTGGCAGCGGTTTCCGCCGAGATGAATCGCTACACGTATACCGGCCACGGGCATGCGGGGTACACGTGGCTCGAGCAGATCTGGCCGGGGAACGACGCCATCAAGTTGAAGTTCGTCTCGACGCTGCGCCAGACCCAGGGGAAGAGCGCTTTCGCCGAGGATTTGAAGGCGATCGCGGGGGATACTCGGACGCAGTAGCTGCGTTTCGCTGCTTGCTGGCTTTGCGCCCGGGCAGAGGCCGCGGGACTTGATTGAGCCGACCGCTACTCTCCAGCGGAGGGTGGGATCGGGTAGCTAAGCGAGCTGTGATATTGCGGGCGACACTCAGCGGTCTCTCAATCAAGTCCCGCAAGGCCTCGCCCGAGCTTCCTCCGTCCATTTCGATCGTCCACGAGTCTTTGGGAACGCAGTGGCGCTGCGCTAACCCACGAAACTGTACGGCGGCGCTGCCATTCCGCAGTGAACTTCGATGCCAGTCGTTCACGGTAACGGTGATGAGCGCATAACTGCCCCTTCTACAAACCGAATTTTCGCCGCGCAACTCCATCCATGCTCAGTGGCATGTGGCTGCGGGAAAGCGCAGCGCCGTGCTCTATGGTTTCGTGGGGTAGCGCAGCGCCACTACCAATTAATAAGTGGTGACGGCGGACATGGACGGAGGAAGCTCGGGACAGGCCTTGGGAAAGACTCGAGAAGGCGGGGAGTGTCGCCCGCGGGATCACAGTCCGATTAGCTATCACGTCCCGACCGTTGCAGGTTCGTATCGTCTGGCTCGAGGCTTTCCCCGGCCTGGGCCCGGGCGCAAGGTGGGCTAATCAGCAGCAGCAGTCGCGCCAGCGCTCGCCAGCAACCGCGTCATCGCAGCCGCATTCATCGGCCGCGCGAGCAGGTACCCCTGCGCGCGGTGGCATCCCAGCCGCTTCAGCTCCGCCAGCTGGTCCTCCGTCTCCACCCCCTCCGCGACTACGTCCAGCCCGAGGCTGCGCGCCATGGCGACGATCGCCGTCACGATGGCCGCGTCGTCGGGATCGACGGTCAGGTCGCGCACGAACGACTGGTCGATCTTCACCGTGTCGATCGGCAGGCGCTTGAGATACCCGAGGCCCGAATACCCGGTCCCGAAGTCGTCGATGGCGATCCCCACGCCGAGGGCGGCCACGTGGTCGAGCGCCTCGCGCGCCTCGCCGGCCCCCTCGATGATCACGCTCTCGGTGATCTCCAGCTCGACCAGCGTGGGGTCGATGCCGGTGTCCTGGATCATGCGGTGCAGCCGGTCGACGAAATTCGGTCGCGCGAGCTGCTTGGCCGAGACGTTGATCGCCACCACCAGGCGCCGCCCCGGCATCTGCCACGCATTCGCCTGGCGCAGCGCCTCCTTCAGCACCCATTCGCCGATCGGCACGATGAGGCCCGAGTCCTCCGCGGCGGTGATGAAGTCGCCCGGCGAGACCGGGTCGCGGCCCGGGGGATGCCAGCGCAGCAGCGCCTCGAAGCCGGTAATGGTGCGGTCGCGGATGTCGTAGACCGGCTGGTAGGCGAGCTCGAACTCGCGTGCCTCCAGCGCGCGGCGCAGCGCGTTTTCCAGCGACAGGCGCTGTTGCGCGGCCACGTTCATGTGCTGGGTGAAGAACTGGAAGTTGGCGCGCCCCATGTCCTTGGCGTGGTACATCGCCGTGTCGGCGTTGCGCATCAGGGTCTCGGCGTCCGAGCCGTCGGCGGGGTAGAGCGCGATGCCGATCGAGGCCGCGACGTGCAGGTCGTTGCCGTGGAGGTGGAAGGCGTTCGCCAACACCTCGAGGATCTTGGAGGCGACGCAGGAAGCGTCGGCGGCGTCGTCGAGGCCGGGGATGACGATCACGAATTCGTCCCCGCCCACGCGCGCCACGGTGTCGCCCTCGCGCACGCACATCAGCACGCGGCTTGCCACTGACTGCAGCAGCCGGTCGCCGAGCTGGTGGCCGAGGGAGTCGTTGATGGTCTTGAAGCGGTCGAGGTCGATGAACAGCACCGCGAGCTGGCGGCTCGCGCGGTGGGCCTGGGCGATGGCCTGCTGGATGCGGTCGCGCAGCAGGACGCGGTTGGGCAGCCCCGTGAGCGCGTCGTGGTGCGCCATGTGGGCGATGCGCTGCTCGGCGAGCTTGCGGTCGGTCAAGTCCATGGCGACCCCGATCACGCGCTGGGCCCGGCCGTCGCTGCCACGGTGCACCTGCCCGCGGTTGGCGATCCAGTGGATCGATCCGTCGGGCCACACCACCCGGTAGTCCAGCTGGAAGTCGCTGCCGTTGCGGATCGCGTGGCGCAGCGTCGCGGCGAAGAGCTCGCGGTCCTCCTCGTGGAGCCTGCGCTGCAGCTCGAGGTAGCCGACCGTGGGGGATTCGGGCAGGCCGAAGAGCACCGCCAGCCCCCCGGAATAGGTGAATCGGTCGGTGTCGGCTTCCCAGTACCACCTGCCCATCTGCGCGGCCTCCATCGCCAGGCGCAGCTGCGCCTCGCTCTCTCTCAGCGCCGCCTCGGCCTGCTTGCGTGGCCCGATGTCGGCGATGGTGACCATGGTGCCGCTCGCCTTGCCGTCGGCGCCGTAGAGCGGCGCCATCGAGACCGACACGTCGATGAGGCTGCCGTCCTTGCGCAGGCGCTGGGTTTCCTCGACCCAGATGATCTCGCCCGACTGGGCGCGCTTGCGCAGGCTCGCCGTCTCCTCCCGCAGGTGGGTCGGGACGATGGAGGTCGCGGTGCCCACGATCTCCTCCTCCTTCCAGCCGAACATGTGCTCGGCCGCGGGGTTCCACATGCGCACCTTCAGGTCCATGTCCCGGGCGATGATCGCCGTGGGTGCGGCCTGGATCACCGCGCGCAGGCGCTCGTTGCTCTCGCGCGTGTCGGCCTCGAGCTTCTTCAGCTCGGTGATGTCCACGATCACGCCCACCAGGCCCGCCACGCTGCCCGACGGGTCGTAGAACGTGGCCTTGTTCACGATGATGTCGCGGCGCCGGCCGTCGGGGCCCGGGCCGACGCTCGCCTCGTACATCTGCGTCCCGCGCTGCTCGAGCAAGTTGCGGTCGGCCACGTGGGATGCGTTGGCGAGGTCCCCGGGCAGGACGTCGAACACCGTGCGCCCGACCAGATCGTCGCGGCGCTTGCCGATGTATTCCTCGAACGCCCGGTTGCACCCCAGGTACTTCCCCGCCGCATCCTTGAAGAACACCGGGTTGGGAATGGCCTCGAGCAGCTGCTGGCTGAAGGACAGCTGCGTGCGCAGCTCGCGCGTGGCGCGCTGCGCCAGCGCGATCGCCTCGCCGCGGGTGCCCGCGAGGGTGCGCAGGATGCCATAAACCAGCAGCGACATGGCGAGGCCCGCGCACAGCACCAGCAGCGGGAACGGCAGCGCCCACGGAGCCCGCTCGGGGGCTCCGTCGAACTCGAGGCGCCACACGCGGCTCGCCACGGCGAGGCTCTGCGCATCGCGCTGGCGCCATTCATGCCAGGCGGGCGAGGGCCCCGGCGAAGGCTGGGAGCGGAAGAACATCGTCGCCTCCAGCGCCTCGGTCGGCTCGGACCCTTCGGAGCCCACGTCGTGGACGCGCATCGCCAGGCCCTCGGCCGCGGCCCCCACCAGCAGCCCCGCCAGCATCTCGTCGGCGCGCAACACCACGTTGACGAATCCCTGAAGGCGCGAGCGGCGCTCCGAAAGGGTGCGCGGCGGGTTTGGGCCGTACACCGGCAGGTAGAGCACAAGCCCGAAGCTGGAACCCGTCTCCTGCGCCAGCCGGTAGCGGTTGGTCAGGGTCGCGCGCCCCGTGTCCCGGGAGTGCTCGGCCGCGGCATGGGCGGCGCGCGTGCGGATGTCCAGCCCGAAGGCGGGCTCGTTGCCCTTGAGCGGCTCGACATAATCGACCACCCAGTACTCGTCGCGGCGCCCGGGGGGCTTGATGTCGAAGGCCGGGTAGCCTTCCGGGCTCATGGTGCGGTCGGCGCGCACCGTGGCCACGAAGGCGTCGCGGCCGGCGTCCGGAACGCGGCGGATGAATTCGAGCGCCTGGACGCCCGGCAGCCGCCGCCCGACCTCCAGGCCGGCGACGAAGTGGCGGAACTGGTCGCGGGGAAAGTCCGGCTCGTGGTTGGCGAAGGCGTCCAGGGCGTAGAGGACGTCCACGTAGCGCTGGAAGCGCCGCTCCACGAGCTGCGTGGCCACCTGCACCCGGCTGCGGAATTCGCTCCGCGCCTGGCTCTCCGCCTGCCGGGAGGATGCCCACCACCCGACCATCGTCGCCACCACGCCGACGGCGAGTGCGGAAAGGGCAAGGCTCTGGGCTGGCAGGAGTTTTTTCATGCCGTCGTGGGGCAATCCCACTATAGACGATTGCCAGACCGGGAGCTTTTACGCAGGGGCGCAGCGAGCGGTTGCATACCCAGCCGGCCGGGACCGAAAGAGTTGATAAAATGGCGGTTTTTGCCGGTGAAACATTCGTGTCCCTGATCGTCCAGAAGTATGGCGGCACCTCCATGGGCAGCCCCGATCGCATCCGCGAGGTGGCCCGGCGCGTCGAGCGCTTCGTGAAGGAGGGCCACCAGATGGTGGTGGTGGTCTCTGCCATGTCGGGCGAGACCAACCGCCTGCTGGGGCTCGCGAAGGAGCTCAACCCCGATCCCGACCCCCGCGAAATCGACGTGATCGCCGCCACCGGCGAGCAGGTGACCATCGGGCTGCTCTGCATCGCGCTCGCGAAGCTGGGGTTGAAGGCGCGCAGCTACACCGGCTTCCAGGTGCCGATCCTCACCGACGAGGCCTACTCCAAGGCGCGCATCCTCTCGATCGAGGACAAGAACATCCGCGCCGACCTGGCGAGCGGCCACGTGGTGGTGGTGGCGGGGTTCCAGGGCATCGACCGCGCCGGGAACATCACCACCCTCGGCCGTGGCGGATCGGACACCACCGGGGTGGCACTCGCCGCGGCGCTGAAGGCCGACGAGTGCCAGATCTACACCGACGTGGACGGGGTCTACACCACCGACCCGCGCGTGGTTCCCGAGGCGCGGCGCCTGGATACGGTGACCTTCGAGGAGATGCTCGAGCTTGCCTCCCTCGGCTCGAAGGTGCTGCAGATCCGCTCGGTGGAGTTCGCCGGCAAGTACAAGGTGAAGTTGCGGGTGCTGTCGTCGTTCACGGACGTGAGCTCGACCGACATGGGCACCCTGATCACATTCGAGGAAGACGAGACCATGGAACAGGCCATCATTTCCGGCATCGCGTTCAACCGCGACGAAGCCAAGATCACCGTGCTGGGGGTGCCCGACCGCCCCGGCATCGCCGTCGGCATCCTCGGGCCCATCGCCGAGGCCAACATCGACGTCGACATGATCATCCAGAACGCCGCGACCTCGGGGCTCACGGACTTCTCGTTCACGGTGCATCGCAACGAGTACAAGCGCGCGATGCAGGTCCTCGAGACTGCGGTGCAGCCCGCGATCCAGGCGCGCGGCGTGGTGGGCGACGACCGCATCGCCAAGGTGTCGCTGGTGGGCATCGGCATGCGCACGCACGCGGGCATCGCCTCCAAGATGTTCGGGGCGCTGGCTGCCGAGGGCATCAATATCCAGATGATCTCGACCTCCGAGATCAAGACCTCGGTGGTCGTGGACGAGAAGTACATGGAGCTCGCCGTGCGCGTGCTGCACCGCGTCTTCGAGCTCGACAAGGCGCCGAGCGAAGAGAAGATTAAGCCTTGATGAACAACTCGTACCTGACAC
>JBBQBW010000082.1:0-8200 GCA_038318025.1 Burkholderiales bacterium
GGGCGGCGGCGGGGGAAGTGTTCGCGACCGCGGTTTCCACGATCGAGCGGTACGCGCGCAACAAGCCTTAGCTTAGGGGACAGACCACTAAGCGTCCAACGTGTCGAGCTATTGCTCGACGAGGCTTAGTGGTCTGTCCCCTAAGGTCCCCTAAGGTCCCCTAAGGTCCCCTAGGTCCCCTGAGATTCTCACCCTACCAAGGATTCCGCATGAAGCTCTACTTCTCCCCCGGCGCCTGCTCCCTCGCGTCCCACATCGTCGCGCAGGAGCTGGGAATCCCCCTCCAGCTGGAGCGCGTCGACACCAAGAACCACACGACCGCGGCCGGCGCCGATTTCACCGCGGTGAATCCCAAGGGCTATGTCCCGGCGCTGGAGCTGGACGACGGCCAGCTCCTCACCGAGGGGCCGGTGATCGCGCAGTACCTCGCCGATCGACGCCCGGAGAGCGGCCTCGCGCCCGCCGCGGGCACGATGGAGCGCTACCGGTTGCAGGAGATGCTGGGCTACATCAACTCCGAGATCCACAAGAACTACAGCCCGCTCTTCGGCAAGGACACGTTGCCCGAGGTGCGCGACGAGAAACATGCCACGCTGAAGAAGCGCTACGCCCTCATCGAGGCGCGCCTGGACGACCGCGATTACCTGTTCGGCGATCGCTTCACCGTCGCCGATGCCTATCTTTTCACGGTGACCCAGTGGGCGGCCTACGTGAAACTGGACCTCTCCGCCTACCCGAAGCTCACGCAGTTCCAGCAGCGCGTGGCCGCGCGGCCGGCGGTGCGGGCGGCGATGCAGGCCGAGGGCCTGCTCAAGTAGGATTGTCGCTCGACATTTCCTGGGCGCGCGAAGTCGCCGGTCGGGGCGCGGTGAGCGGCACGCTGGACCCCCAGGGCGGCTGATTTTCACACGTTGCTGCACACACCCGGATCGCGAGGTGCGTCCTCCGACGTGGGGTAGTCCTATGCCGACGCCATGGGGGGACGCGTCCGGCAGACGTCTCGCTGGACGGCGACGAGAATCACCTCATGCGCTCCTCTTTCCGAATCCTCGCCACCTTTCTCTTCGCCTTTCTCCTCGTCATCGCCAGTGGCCTCGATGCGTACGGCGCGGGCAAGAAGACCGTCTGCACCATCACGGTGAATTCGGCGGACGAGAAGGAGGCGATGCAGCGCCGCCTGCCCGAGTCTCAATACGAATTCGTGGAGCTGGTGGAGAAGGGGCGGCCGGACTGGATGCGCTCGTCGTGCGAGCGCAAGGTGCAGTGCGACGCGCTCGTGATCTCCGGACATTTCAACGCGGGTGAGACCTTCTACTCCGATCGACTCGAGGTTTCGGACCATCTTGCGATCGACGAGCTGGAGCGGGCTTCGTGCAGCGGCGACTGCCCCGGCATCTTCTCGCGGCTGAAAGAGGTGTACCTGTTCGGCTGCGAGAGCCTGAATCCCGATGCGACGAAGTACTCGTCGGCCTATGGCGAGAGCGGACGCAGCCGCATGCGGCGCATTTTCGCCGACGTGCCGGTGATCTACGGCTTCTCCTCGGCGGCCCCGGTGGGCCCCACCGCCGCGATGCTGCTGAATCGTCACTTCGATTCTTCGCCGAAGCAGATGGGAACCGGCCGGGTGAGCGCCGGGTTGCTCCGGGCGTTCTCGCGCAACTCGATGACCACTGCGCGCGGTGTCGGCGCCACCGGGCCCGAGGCCCAGGAACGCGCCAACATCTGCACTTTCTTCGACGAGCGCCAGTCCGATGCGAAACGGCTTTCGTTCGTGCACCAGCTGCTGCAGGGCGACCGTGGCGACATGCAGGGCCTGATGCCGCGGGTGGAGAAGCTCGCGCTGGGGCTCGAGCCGCCCGAGAAACGCACGGTGGAGGTGCGGCAGGCGCTCGCCACGATTTCTTCCGATCAACTGTCGCGGGATCGCTTCCTCGCTCATGCGCGCTCGGTGAAGGAGCCCCAGGAGCGCTCCCGCCGCCTCTCGCTGGCTCGCGAGCTCGGCTGGCTCGATGATGGGCAGCTGGTGACCGAGCAGCTGGCGCTCGTCGATTCGCTCCTCGCACGCGACCGGCTCGGGTTTGCCGAGGTCGGGCTCGCCTGCTCGCTCAACAAGGACGGGAGCCTCGAGGCCGAGCGCCATCGACTGCGCTCACGCGATGCCCGCCCACTCCCGGCGGGCCATGCCGCGGTGCTGGGGTGCCTGGGCGATACCGACGCCCATGCCCAAGCGCTGCGCGCGCTCGGCAGCTCCCGCGACGAAGATGTGCAAGCGGTGCAGGCCTACCTGCGCCATCGGCCGCTGGACGATCCCCGGCAGTTGCGCGAGGTCGCCTCCGGCATCGCGCGCATGCCGTCTTCCGATGCCAAAGTGCGCGCCATCGACACGCTCGCCACCATGCGCATCTCCGACCGCGAGATCCTGGGCGAGCTCACGCGCGCCTTCGCCCGCGCCAGCTCCGTGAACGTCCAGCGCGCCATCGCCGGCGTCTTCATCCGCACCACCGAGCATCGCGCCGAGATCGCCGACGTCGCCCGCCGCCACCGCCTCGACAAGCCCGGCGCCGGCGGCGCCATCGACGCCCTCGTGCGTTAGGGGTCAGACTCCCAAGGCTGCTGCGCTCGCCTTCGGGGTCAGACTCCCAAGAGCGGCTGCCTCCGGGGACCGGATTTCTAAGGAATTCAGAGGCCTGGCGCCTTCGGAGTCTGACCCCGAAGCGCGCCGAAGCGCGTTGGGAGTCTGACCCCGAAGTCACTTGCATTCCGGCAGCGACGCTCCTAGCATCCGTTAGCCCCGGCGAAACATGGAGGACGCGATGGCCCGAACCGTCACCCCCCGCAAGTCCGCCCGATCCACGCCCCGCATCGCCACGCCGCCCTTCGAGGGCCCCCGTGTCGGCGGGCGCCTGATGGACGCGCGGCCCGATCGCCTCGACATTCGCGACCTGCCGTACCGGCCGCCGCTCCACTCCCTGCCGCCGGTTTACCCCGACGACGCCACGCTCGCCGCGTTCGTTCACGCCTACGTGAAGGCGGGCCTGGTGCTGGACCAGGGGCGCGAGGGCGCTTGCACCGGCTTCGGCCTCGCGTGCGTTGTGAACTACCTCCTCTACATTCGCGATCCGGGGGCCGCGCGCTTCTCCGGCGTGAGCGCCCGGATGCTCTACGAGCTTGCCAAGCGTTATGACGAGTGGCCGGGCACCGACTACGAGGGCTCGAGCTGCCGCGGGGCGCTCAAGGGCTGGCACAAGCACGGCGTGTGCGGCGAGGCGCTCTGGCCCCATCCCCTCGGCCCGAAGGGCGAGCCGCTGCCGACACGTCCCCAGGGGGGTTGGGACAAGGACGCCGGCACGCGCCCCCTCGGCGTCTACTACCGCATCGAGCGCGATTCGGTCGTCGACCTCCAGGCGGCGATCCACAACATCGGCGCGATCTACGTCTCGGCCGACGTTCACGACGGCTGGGACCGCGTGCCGTCAGCGCCCGCGGGCGCCTTCCCCAGCGAGCATTCGAGCCTGCCGGTGATCCCGGCGCTGAAGAAGAAGGAAAGCCTCGGCGGCCACGCCTTCGCGCTGGTGGGCTACAACGACCGCGGCTTCGTGGTGCAGAACTCGTGGGGGCCGCGCTGGGGCCTGGGCGGCTTCGCGGTGCTGCCCTATGACGACTGGGTCGAGCATGCCACCGACGCGTGGGCCTGCGCTCTGGGGGTGCCGGTGCGCCTCTCCGGGGCGAAGGCCGCGGTCGCCACCACCCGTTGGCGCGTGGGATCGGGCCGGTCGCTCACCACCATCGAGCGCGCCCGAAAGGCGCCCAACAACCCGCCGCAGGACCCGTGGCCCATCGACCACGAGTTCCTCGAGCCTGCCTACGAGCCGTGGAGCACCGCGCGGGCCTACGAGCACAGCCTGGTGTCCGGCAACGACGGCGCCCTGGTGGTGTGCGACTTCACGCGCCACAACGACGACGTGGCCGCGTACGCGAAGGAGATCGTCCACGACCTGCCGCGCGCGTGGTTCGCGGCCCATCCCGGCAAGGCGGCGAAGCTCGCGATCTACGCCCACGGCGGTCTCAACGGCGAGGATTCCTCGATCCAGCGCAGCCGCGTTCTCGCGCCTTACCTCGAGGCCAACGGCGTCTACCCGCTGTTCCTCACCTGGAAGACGGGCGTCGGCGAGACCCTGCGCAACCTGGTCGAGGACTGGGGCCGGAGCCTCTTCAGGGACGAGGCGATGCGCTCGGCGGGCTTCATCTCCGAGGCCCGCGACCGCGCGGTGGAGGTCACGGCCCACGTGCTGGGGCGCGGGGTCTGGAGCGAGATGCGCGAGAACGCGGCGCTCTCACAGGTGGCCGGCCACGGCCTCGACCTCCTGGCGCGCAATCTCGCGGCGCTTGCCGCCGCGGTGAAAGGCGACGGGCGCCGTCTCGAGGTGCACCTGGCGGGCCATTCCGCGGGATCGATCCTGCTCGGCCACCTGCTCACGCGCCTCGCGCAACAGGGCACCGACATTCCCCGCATCGCGTCGTGCTCGTTGATGGCCGCGGCTTGCTCGACCCGTTTCGCCGTCGACCACTACCTCGCCGCGGTAGATCGGGGCCAGATCCGCGCCGAGGACATCCACCTTCACGTGCTCACCGACGAGAACGAGCAGTCCGATGGCTTGCCCACGCCGGAGTTCTGCGCCTACGGCAAGTCGTTGCTGTACCTGGTCTCGCGGGCGCTCGACGACGAGCGCAAGATGCCGCTGCTGGGCATGGAGCGGGCGCTCGATCCGGCCTACGCGAACAGCGCCTGGCAGTGGGCCGAGGGCGAGCTCGCGACGGTGCAGCGCTGGCAGGCGGCATGGCCCGCGGCCAACCGGCACCTGGTAATGGATCGTGACGTGCGCATCACCCGCACCGGCGCCCAGGCCCAGGCGACCCACGGCTCCTTCGACAACGACATCGACACGCTCACCAGGGTCATCGAGCGCATCGCGGGGCGCAAGATCGCCCCGATGGAGTGGCTGGACTACTGAGTGCGGCTACTGATGGTCGCCGCCCGCGTTCACGCGGTTGGAAGTCCTTGAGACCACCGTGCGGTCCTCGGAGAAGGTGACCGAGAAGATCGCGATGTAGCCCCACGGGTCCTGGTAGCCGTAATCCCAGGCCGTGGTGCGCGAGCGCGCGAACTTCATGGTGTCGTCGGGCGGGCCGAGCAGGCGGTTCACGTCCTCCATGCTCATGCCCGGGGCGACGCGGGCGAACAGTGTGTCGCTGCGGCCGGCCTCGACGCTCGCGGTGAGGCCGCCCGCGCACCCTCCCAGCCCCACGGCGACGAGGAGAGTTGCGGCGATGCGAAATGGGTTCGACAGGCGCATGTGCCTCATAATCTTCCCATGAAAATCGCAACCCCACCCGGCGGCCCGATTCCCTACCTCGCGCGCATCCGTGAGTACTACCAGGCCCTGGGCTACGGCGCTCCCTATGAGTGGGCGCGCTTCGATGACGTTCCCTTCCACCGCCTGGAAAAACCGCTCAAGCACGCCCGCGTGGGCCTCGTCACTACCGCGGCGCGATACCAGCCCGACAAGGGCGACCAGGGCCCGGGCGCCCCCTACAACGCGGCCGCCAAGTTCTACACCGTCTACTCGGGCGACACCTCGCATCACCACGACCTGCGCATCTCCCACGTGGCGATCGACCGGCAACACACCACGGCGGAGGATCCAGGTACTTATTTTCCGCTGGCCGAGCTGCGGCGCGCTTCCGTGGCGCGACGCATCGCCGCGGTGGCGCCGCGTTTCCACGGCCTGCCCACCAATCGCAGCCAGCGGGTGACCCTCGACCAGGATTGCCCGGAGCTGGTGGCGCGCTGCCAGTCCGATGGCGTCGATGCCGTGGTGCTGGTGCCCAACTGCCCCGTCTGCCACCAGAGCGTGAGCCTCGCCGCGCGCGCCCTGGAAGCGGCCGGCATCGCCACCGTGGTGATGGGCTGCGCGCGCGACATCGTGGAGCACGTGGGGGTGCCGCGGCTGCTGTTCTCCGACTTTCCCCTCGGTAATGCGACAGGGAGGCCGAAGGATCCCGAGTCCCAGGCGCTGACGCTCGAGTTGGCGCTGCAGCTCCTCGAGTCGGCGGAGCGCCCCCGTACGACGGTACAGTCGCCGCTGGAATGGAGCGGCGACCCGTCGTGGAAGCTCGACTACAGCAACGTCGCCCGTCTCTCGCCCGGGGAAATCGCGCGGCGGCGCGTGGAGTTCGACCAGGGCAAGGTCGCGGCGAAGACGCTGCGCGAGTCTTCCGCCTCCCGTTGAGGCGCGCGCGCGCCCGATGAGCGGCGCCGACCATTCGCTGCGTCAGGCGCTGCCTCTGGTGCTCGCCGCGGGCCTGTGCTTCAGCACCCTCGACGCCACCGCGAAGTTCCTGATCCAGGACCACGCGCTCTTCCTGGTGGTGTGGGCGCGCTACGCGGGGCAGATGATCGTGGTGACGCCGATCGCGTGGAACCGCACCGGGCCCGGCTTCTGGCGCACCCGGAACCTGCGCATGCAACTCCTGCGCTCAGCGTGCCTGGTGGTGGCCACGGCGAGCTTCTTCGGCGCGCTGCGCTTCCTGCCGCTCGCCGAGGGCTCGGCCATCAGCTTCATGGCGCCGATGTTCGCGACCCTGCTGTCGATGCCGGTGCTCGGCGAGCGGCCGACGCGCGCGCGCTGGATCGCCTCCATCGCGGGGTTCGTCGGGATCGTGGTGATGGTGCGGCCCGGCTCGGCGGTGTTCCACCCGGCCACGGGGCTGCTGGTGCTGGCCGCCATCTCCAACGCGATGTACCAGCTGCTCACGCGACGGCTGCCCAACGACTCGCCCACCACGACGCTGTTCTACTCCGCGATGGTGGGCACGGTGCTGTTGTCCTTCGCGCTGCCGTTCCTCGCGGAGGTGCCGCGCACGATCACGCTTCGTGACGGGTTGTTCCTCATGCTGCTGGGATTGCTGGCGGGCTTCGGGCACTGGATGTTCATCAACGCGGTCCTCAAGGCGCCGGCGTCACTGATCGCGCCCTTCACCTACATCCAGATGGTCTGGGCCACGGCCTACGGCTACCTCGTGTTCGGCCAGCTGCCCGACCGTCTCTCGGCGCTGGGCATGGCGATCATCGTTGCGAGCGGCGTGGCGCTGGTGGTGCACGAGCGGCGCGTGACGGCCGACTTCCACGCGGCCAACCGGCGACTCTAGGCGGGTGCTACGCCCTGCGTCAGGCGAGCTCCATCGGCACGCCGTGGGTGAGGGCGGGGTCGAGCCTTCGCCTGGTTGGGCTGGCGGTACGCAAACTCACGGCGTGTGGGCCTTCGCCGCGGCCGGCGAGGCGCGCCGCAAGCTCGGCGGCGAAGCGGGGCAGGGCGCCGCCGCCCGCTTGCGGGGACATCAGGACGATGGCGGTGGCGCCGACCTGCGCCGTGGCCATGCGCACACCCAGCGCAGTCACCGATTCGGGTGCCCCCATTTCCGCGGCATGCCCCAGCAGGCCGGTGTAGCGCGCGATGGAGACGTCGAGGTCGTGCACCGCCACCGCCACGCGCGCGACGCCCGTGGCGCCGTTGGCGTGCCGCCGTGCCGCGCCTTCGGGCACGCGCAGCTCGCGCGGCGTTACGTCGCCGCATAGGAACGGCAGGTCGAAGGTGGCCTGCCGACCGGTGCGCCACTTCACCTCGACGCCATCGGGGCGCAGGCGGCCGCCGTCCACGGGTCCGGTGAGCGGCACGCCGCGGGACTTCGCATCCTGGATCGATTGCGCGATGTCATCGGGGACGAGCGCGTAATCCATCAGCCCGTCGCCGTGCTTCGCATGGGCGAGGTACCAGCGCTCCGCGGGGCCGGGCTCGGCCCAGGCGATCAGCTCGAGGTAGGCGCCGTCGTCGAATACCACCAGCGCGTTGTGCGAGGTTCGGCCCGGGTGGCGACCGCCCATGGCCACGGTGAAGCCCAGGGTGCGGTAGTCCTCGACCGCGCGTGCCAAGTCGGTGACGGCGATGACGAGGTGGTCGAGGTTCATCGGAGGTTCTCCCACTCCCTCGGGCACCCGCCAAGGTCAGGGTGTGGGAGGGGGGAGGGTCGCGCAGTTACCCTCTCCCCGGCCCTCTCCCAGGTGAGAGGGAGATTTTTCACCCTCTCCCCGGCCCTCTCCCAGGGGAGAGGGAGATTTCTCACCCTCTCCCCGGCCCTCTCC
>JBBQBW010000083.1:0-8196 GCA_038318025.1 Burkholderiales bacterium
ATGATCTCGATCGCGCTGGTGATCCTGGTGGTGTTCCTGGTCCTGCGCAACGCCCGCGCGACGCTGATTCCCGCGATCGCCGTGCCGATCTCGCTGATCGGCACCTTCGGCGCGATGTACATGCTGGGCTACAGCCTGAACAACCTGTCGCTGATGGCGCTCACCATCGCCACCGGGTTTGTGGTGGACGACGCCATCGTGGTGCTGGAGAACGTCTCGCGCCACATCGAGCGCGGCATGAAGCCCTTCGAGGCCGCGCTCCGGGGCGCCCGCGAGGTGTCGTTCACCGTGGTCTCGATGAGCATCTCCCTGGTGGCGGTGTTCATCCCGATCCTCTTCATGGGCGGCATCATCGGGCGGCTCTTCCGCGAGTTCGCCGTGACGCTCTCGGTGGCGATCGCGATCTCGCTGGTGGTATCCCTCACCACCACGCCGATGATGTGCTCGCTGCTGTTGAAGCCCGCGAAGGAGAGGCCGCCGGGCCGGGTCGAGCGCTGGGCCGAGCGCGGCTTCGACCGGGTGCTGGCGGGCTACGGGCGCACGCTGGGCTGGGCGCTACGCTGGCCGGCGATCATGCTGCTGGTATTCATCTCCACCATCGGCCTCACGGTCTACCTCTACAAGGTCATTCCCAAGGGGTTCTTCCCCCAGCAGGACACCGGGCGCCTGATGGGCTTCCTGCGCGCCGACCAGTCGATCTCGTTCCAGGCGATGCGCAACAAGCTCGACCGCTTCGTCGCGATCGTGATGGAGGATCCCGCGGTCGAGAGCGTCACCGCGTTTACCGGCGGCGGTCAGCGCAACCGCGCCCAGATGTTCGTGGCGTTGAAGCCGATCAAGGACGGGCGGGAGCCCATCGATCGCGTGATGGCCCGCATCCGCACCGCCACCGCCAAGGAACCGGGGGCCAACCTGTTCCTCGCCCCGGTGCAGGACTTGCGCGGCGGCGGTCGCCAGAGCGACGCGGCGCAGCAGTTCACCCTGCGCGGCGATGACCTGAACGAGCTGCGCACCTGGGGCACCCGGGTGGAGCGCGCGCTACGCGAGCTGCCGATGATCACCGACGTGAACTCGGACCAGGAGAACCGCGGCCTGCAGCTCACGCTGGTGATCGACCGGGCGACCGCGGCGCGCCTGGGGGTCACGGTGCGCGCCATCGACTCGACCCTCAACCTCGCCTTCGGCCAGTCCCAGGTCTCCACCATCTACCAGGACCGCAACCAGTACCGCGTGATCATGGAGGCGGCGCCCGAGTACCTGCAATCGCCCGAGGTGCTGAACTCGGTCTACATCCTCTCGCCCACCAAGGGGCAGGTGCCGCTGTCGGCCGTGGCGCGCTACGAGCCGACCCTGGCACCGCTCTCGGTGAGCCACCAGGGCACCTTCGCCGCCACGACCGTGTCCTTCAACCTCGCCGAAGGAGTGGCGATGTCGGAGGCTTCGGATGCAATCCGCGCGGCGATGGCGCAGATCGGCGTTCCCACCAACATCTACGCATCCTTCGAAGGGACCGCGCGGCTCTTCCAGCAGGGGATGGACAGCCAGCCGTACCTGATCCTGGCCGCCCTCCTCACCGTCTACATCGTGCTCGGCATCCTCTACGAAAGCCTGGTGCACCCGATCACGATCCTCTCCACGCTGCCCTCCGCCGGCCTGGGGGCGCTGCTGGCGCTGCTCCTCTTCAAGACCGAGTTCTCGCTCATCGCCCTCATCGGCGTGATCCTGCTGATCGGCATCGTGAAGAAGAACGCGATCCTGATGATCGACTTCGCGCTCGACGCGGAGCGCACCCGCAACCTCTCCCCCCGCGACGCGATTCACGAGGCGTGCCTGCTGCGCTTCCGCCCGATCATGATGACGACGATGGCGGCCCTCCTGGGCGCGATCCCGCTGGCGCTCGGCACCGGCGACGGCGCGGAGCTGCGCCGGCCGCTGGGGATCTCGATCGTGGGCGGGCTCATTGTGAGCCAGCTGCTGACCCTTTACACGACCCCCGTTGTCTACCTGTACCTCGACCGGGCGCGCCTCTGGACGCACCGGAAGATGGGCCGGCCCGCGGAGCATGCACCGGAGCCCTTGGCAGGGGATTGAGTCGAACACGGATGAACGCGCATGAGAAACGGATGATCACGAATTTTCCTGTGGAGCGGTGGCGAGGCTTCGGCGCGGCAATGGCCATGTCGCTGCTGCTCGCCTCTTGCGCTATCGGCCCCAGGTACGAAAAGCCAGCCCTGGAGACGCCCCAGGCGTTCAAGGAGGCCGGCGATTGGCAGGTGGCAAGGCCCGCCGACGACGCGCCGCGCGGCAAGTGGTGGGAAGTCTTCAACGACCCGGCGCTGAACGGCCTCGTCGAGCAGGTGGAGGTCTCGAACCAGACCCTCGCTGCCGCTGAAGCGCGCTACCGCCAGGCGCGCACCGGGGTACAGGCGGCGCGCTCGGGATTGTTTCCGGCGCTCGGCGCCAGTGGCGGCGCCGTGCGCAGCCGCCGCGGCGAACCCGGCGCGGCATCGAGCTACGACATCGGCCTCGACGCGCGCTGGGAGTTGGACCTGTGGGGCCGGGTGCGCCGCCAGGTCGAGGCGAGCCGCGCCGCGGCCGATGCCAGCGCCGGCGACCTCGCCGCGGCACGGCTGTCGCTGCAGGCGCAGCTCGCGCTCAATTACTTCCAGCTGCGCGTGACCGAGGTGCAGAAGCAGCTCCTCGACGACACCGTGGTCGCCTTCGAGCGCTCGCTCACCGTCACGAAGAACCGCTACAACGCCGGCATCGCCGCGCGCGTGGAAGTGGTGCAGGCCGAGGCGCAGCTCCTCAGCACACGCGCCCAGGCGCTGGACCTCCTCGCCACTCGCGCGACCCTCGAGCATGCGATCGCGGTGCTGGTCGGCAAGCCGCCCGCCGCCTTCTGCCTTCCGGCGACGGCGTTCAACGCGACCATTCCCGCGATTCCTCCGGGCCTGCCGTCGGCGCTGCTCGAGCGCCGCCCCGACGTGGCCGCCGCCGAGCGCCGCGTCGCCGCGGCCAACACGCGCATCGGAGTGGCGCAGGCCGCCTACTTCCCCTCCCTCACCCTGTCCGGCAGCGGCGGCTTCGCGAGCGATGCCCTGTCGACCCTCATCTCGGCGCCGAGCCGGGTGTGGTCCCTGGGCCTCGGGCTTGCCGCGATGGTGCTGGACTTCGGCGCGCGCAGCGCGGAGGTGGAGCGCACCCGCGCCGCCTACGACGAGACCGTCGCCAGCTATCGCCAGACGGTGCTCGACGCCTTCCGGGAAGTCGAGGACAACCTCTCCACGCTGCGCATCCTCGCCGAGGAGGACAAGGTGCAGCAGGACGCGGCGCGCGCCGCCCGGCAGAGCGTGGTGCTGACCCAGAACCAGTACAAGGCGGGCACCGTGAGCTACCTCAACGTGGTGCAGGTGCAGGCGACTCAGCTCGCGGAGGACCGCTCGACCACGCAGCTCCTGGGCCGGCGCCTCGCTGCCACGGTGGCGCTGGTGCGCGCCCTGGGCGGCAGCTGGTGAAATAATGGGGACAGAACCGGTTTTCCGAACCCCATGACGACCACCACCGACCTCGAGAGATTCACCCAGTGGATCGGCAGGAGCGAGACCCGCCGCGACACCGCGACCGCGGCGCCGCTCGTGTCGCTCTGCGCCCTCCTCGACCGCGAGGATCCCGCGCCGCAGCCGGGTGAGGCCGCACCGCCGCTGGCCCATTGGCTCTACTTCCTGCCGAACTACCGGCAATCCGATGCCGGCCGTGATGGCCACGTTGCCCGCGGGGGCCTGCTGCCCGAGATGCCGTTGCCGCGCCGCATGTGGGCGGGCAGCCGCATCCTCTTCCACCGGGCGCTGCGCGTCGGCTCCCCGATCGAGCGCGTCTCGACGATCCGCGACGTGAAGGTGAAGCACGGCCGCAGCGGCGCGCTGGTATTCGTGACCGTGCGCCACGAGGTCGGCGACGAGGCGGGCCCGGTGCTCACCGACGAGCACGACATCGTGTTCCGCGGCGAGGGCGCGCTCGCCAATCCCCCGGTGCCCGCGCCCGAAGGCGCGCCGTGGCAGCGCGAGATCCGCCCCGACCCGTTGCTGCTCTTCCGCTACTCCGCCGTCACCTACAACGGCCACCGCATCCACTACGACCATCCGTACACGACCCAGGTCGAGGGCTACCCGGGCCTGGTGGTGCACGGGCCGCTCATCGCCACGCTGCTGGTGGACCTGCTGCGCCGCGAGAAGCCCGGCGTCGAGCTCACCGGCTACGACTTCCGCGCGCTGCGCCCGCTCTACGACGTGGCGACGTTCCACACCTGCGGCGCCCCCGACGAGGCCGCGCGCTCGGCGCGGCTCTGGACCCGGGATGCGGATGGCGCCATCACCATGGAAGCCACCGCGCGATGGTAAATTCCCGCCCATGCTGATCAACTGCGTCGCCTACCAGAACGGCACCAGGCTCGCCGACATCCAGATCGAGGAGATCAGCGACTACGTGAAGCGCCCGGAGTGCTTCGTGTGGGTGGCGCTGAAGGATCCCAACGACGCGGAGCTCACCCTCATGCAGGAGGAATTCGACCTCCACGAGCTCGCCGTGGAGGACGCGCGCCACGGCCACCAGCGCCCCAAGATCGAGGAGTACGGCGAGGTCCTGTTCGCGGTGCTGCAGATCCCGTTCATCGACGGCGGCGAGATCAAGGTGGGCGAGGTGAGCGTCTTCGTCGGGCCCAACTTCGTGCTCTCGGTGCGCCGGGGCGCGGAGCCGGGCTTCGCCGCCGTGCGCGAGCGCACCGAGGGCGAGCCCGACATGCTCAAGACCGGCGCGGGCTTCGTCTTCTACGCCATCATGGACAACGTGGTGGACCGCTACTTCCCGCTGGTCGACGCGCTCGAGGTGGAGCTCGAAACCGTGGAGCAGCGCATCTTCTCCGACACCTCCTCGCGCAAGAACGCCGAGGCGCTCTACGAGCTCAAGCACCGGCTGATGGTCGTGCGCCACGCCGTGGAGCCGCTGATCGAGGCCGCGCACAAGCTCTACGGCGGCCGCGTGCCCCACGTGTGCCTCGGCACCCAGGAGTACTTCCGCGACATCTACGACCACCTTCTCAGGGTGAGCCAGCAGCTCGACGGCCTGCGCGACATGGTGATCACCGCGATGTCGGTCAACATGTCGATGATCTCGCTGCAGTACAACGAGGTGATGAAGAACCTCGCCGCCTACGCGGCGCTGATCGCGATCCCGACGCTCATCGCCGGGATCTACGGCATGAACTTCCAGCACATGCCGGAGCTCAAGTGGCAATACGGCTACCTGTTCGCGATCAGCCTCATGCTCCTCATCGACGGGGTGCTGGTGCGCCGCGTCCGCCGCATCGGCTGGTTATGAGGCCACGCGCTCCGGCGCCGCCTCGTCGAGAAGCCAGGTGCGAAAGTTGCTGACGCTGGGGCGATCCGCGGCGTTCTCGGGGGTCAGCAGGTAGTAGGAGTAGCTGGTGGGCGAGCTCACGTCGAAGGGCATCGTGAGGCGCCCTGCCTCGATGTCCGGGCGCACCAGGGGTGCCATGGCGAGCGTGATGCCCATGCCCTCGATCGCCGCATCCAGGGCGAGCGAGGCATCGCTGAAATGGGGGCCACGCGTCGCATCGACGTCGCCCGCCCCAACCGCACGCAACCAGTCGCTCCAGCTCGGCCGCGCGCCCTCCTCCACCACCGTGTCGTCGTGCAGCAGCGTGTGCCAGCGCAGGTCCGCGGGCTTGCGCAGCGGGTGCTCGCCCGTGAGCAGCTTCGGGCTGCACACCGGCACGTAGAGGGCCGAGAACACCTCGTCCACCTTGAGTCCGGGATAGTGCCCGCGCCCGAAACGCACCATCACGAAGGGCGCGCTCCCCTCCGACGGCACCTCGAGTCCGCCGTCGTCACCGGCGTCGATCATTGCCGAGCGGCTCGCCACGTGCAGCTCGATGTCGGGATGGGCGTTGGTGAAGCGCGCCAGGCGCGGCACCAGCCAGCGGGTGGCGAATCCGGGGGGCGCCATCACCGTGAGCACGGTGGAGCTCGCGCGGTTGCGCACCAGGTCGACCGCCGCCTGGAGGCTCTCCAGCCCCTCGCGCACCTTCGGCAGCATCGCGTGGGCCTCGGGCGTGAGCTCCAGCGCCCGCGTGAGGCGCCGGAAGAGCGCGATTCCCAGGTTGTCCTCGAGCAGCTTCACCTGGTGGCTCACCGCGCCAGGGGTCACGTGGAGCTCCCTGGCGGCCTTTTTGAAGCTCAGGTGGCGTGCGGCCGCCTCGAACGCCCTGAGGGCATTCAGGGGCGGATAACGCACGCTATCGCGGGGGCTCATGGCTCAACTTTTCTCATTCGTCGCCGGAAAACGAATCGGTTGTTGCGGTGCAACATGAGCACTATATTTTGTTCACGGGTCCCGATACAAGCCCATCCGGCGTAGCAGGGCCCGAACTTCCAGAAGGAGTCAGCACCATGAGCTTCAAGACCGAATTCCCCGATTTCACCGCCATCGAACGCCACGTTCGCCACGCCAGGGCGGAGCGCCTGCTCGCCATCGCCCAGGCGATCGGCACCTCGCTCGCGGCCATCGGCCGCTTCCTCGCCCGTGACGAAGGCCGTGAGCAGGAGCGCCTCGCCATCCAGGCCGACGCCTTCCTCAAGCGCTCGGTGCAATAACTCCGCTTCCCCGTTGTTGTCGGGGACCCGGCGCCACCACCTCCTCCTCCGGCGTCAGGTCCCCCGGGCGCGTCCCGCCTCGAGCGGGACGCCTCCCGTCACTTGGCCCAGTTCGCCATCGCTTCCTCGTTCATCACGAAGTTGGGGTCGCGCGGCAGGTTCTCGGCGTTGAGCTCGTCCTGCACGCTCTCGAACGCCGCCGCCAGCTTGAACGACAGCCGGGCCAGGTTCTCCGGGCTCGCGGACATCTTCACACCCTCGCCCGAGACCTGCATGCTGCGCGCGGCGAGCTCCACGTAGACCCGCGAGGCGATATCCCGCAGTCCCAGCTTGAACGGTTTCGCATCCATGTTGTCGCCTTGCGCGGGAGTGGGAGAGCCTCCATCCTACGCGCCTATGGAAACGATCCCGCTGCTGCTGCTGCCCGGCCTCCTCGAGGATGCGGGCGCCTTCGAAGCCACGCTCGAGGCCCTGCGCGGCGCCACGACCTGCAAGGTGGCCGACCTCACGCGCGCCGAGACGATTGCCGAGCTCGCGGCCCAGGCCCTCGCCGAGGCGCCCGAGGGCAAGTTCGCGCTGCTGGGGCATTCCATGGGCGGCTACGTGGCACTCGAGATCCTGCGGCAGGCGCCGCAGCGCGTCGCGCGCCTGCTGCTCGCCAATACCCACGCCCGCCCCGACACCGCCGAGGCAACGCAGAACCGGCGGCGGCTGATGGAGCTCGCCGAGCGCGATTTCCCGGCGGTGATCCAGGCGCTGATTCCCAAGCTCATGACCCCCGCGCACCTCGCCGACCCGGAGCTTCCCGGGGTCATCACCGGCATGGCGCTCGCCGTGGGCAAGGAAGGCTTCGCGCGGCAGGAGCGCGCCATCATCGGGCGCATCGACAGCCGGGCGCACCTTGCGGCCATCGCCTGCCCCACCGTCGTGGTCGCCGCGGCGCAAGACCAGCTGATGCCGGTCGAGCTGCTGCGCGAGCTGTCCGAGGGAATTCCCGGCGCGCGCCTCGAGATCATCGCGGAGAGCGGCCACATGGCCACGATCGAGCAGCCCGAGGAATTCACCCGCCTGGTGCAGGAGTGGCTGGGCGTCCCGCAACCGCAGCGTTAAGGAACCGCCATGACCCTCACCCTCGGCCCGATCATCTCCCTCATCGCCGGCATCCTGATCCTGGTGATGCCCAAGCTCCTCAACTACATCGTCGCGATCTACCTCATCGCGATCGGCGTGATCGGTCTGCTCGGCGGGGTGAAGCTGGGGTAGCGCCGCGCCCGGCGGGTCACCCCAGGGGGGTCGTCGAAACCTCGATCGAGTGGGTGGCGGCGCGAACCTCGATGCGCGTCCACACCTCGATGCCGTCGCGCACCCAGCCGGCGACGATGCGCGGGTCCGCTCCAGGCTTCTCGGTCGTGTCCTCGACCACCTCCCACCCCGCCACCTTGAGCGCGTCGAGGTAGACCGTGGCCACCTCGAGCGCCGTGGCGCCCGACGGGGTCACGTACTCCTTGACCCAGGTGCCGGCCGC
>JBBQBW010000084.1:0-8176 GCA_038318025.1 Burkholderiales bacterium
CGCCCCCCGGGCCGCCACCCCCCGCCCCACCCCGGCCGCCGGCCCCGCGGGAGCCACGCATCTCCCCCTCCCTTGGGAGGGGGCGGGGGGAGGGTGATCGCGTGACCCTCTCCCAGGGGAGAGGGAGACTGTCTCCATGAAAATCGCCCTCCTCGCCGGCGACGGCATCGGCCCGGAAATCCTCACCCAGGCCAAGGCCGTCCTCGAGGTCCTGCGCGGCGAGGGCATGGCCATCGAGACCGAGGAAGCCCTGATCGGTGGCGCCGCCTACGACGCCTTCAAGCATCCGCTGCCGCCGAAAACGCTCGACCTCGCCAAGTCCGCCGACGCCGTCCTGTTCGGCGCGGTGGGTGGCCCGCAATACGACCCGCTCGACCGCCCGCTGCGCCCCGAAGCCGCGATCCTCGGCTTGCGACGCGAGTGCGACTTCTTCGCCAACCTGCGTCCGGCGACGGTCTTCCCCGAGCTGGCGGACGCCTCCTCGCTCAAGCCGGAGCTGGTGAGCGGCCTGGACCTCATGATCGTCCGCGAGCTCACCGGCGACATCTACTTCGGCGAGCCGCGCGGCGTCACGGGCGAAACGCCCAACCGCGAAGGCTTCAACACGATGCGCTACACGGAGCCGCAGATCCGCCGCATCCTCCACGTCGGCTTCAAGACCGCGCGCCAGCGGGGGAAAAGACTGCTCAGCGTCGACAAGATGAACGTCCTGGAGACCACCCAGCTGTGGCGCGACATCGCCATCGAAATGTCGCCAGAGTACAAAGACGTCGAGCTTTCCCATATGCTGGTGGACAACTGCGCCATGCAACTGGTGCGCAACCCGCGACAATTCGACGTGATCGTGACCGGCAACATGTTTGGTGACATCCTTTCCGACGAGGCCTCGATGCTGACGGGGTCGATCGGCATGCTGCCGTCCGCGTCCCTCGACGCGAACGGCAAGGGCTTGTACGAGCCGATCCATGGCTCGGCGCCGGACATCGCGGGCAAGGGCATCGCCAATCCGCTGGCGATGCTGCTCTCCATGGCGATGATGTTCCGCTACACATTCGGTAAGGCCGACGTGGCCGAGCGCATCGAGAAGGCCGTGCGCGCGGCCCTCGCCTCGGGCCTTCGCACCGCCGACATCGCCTCCCAGGGCACTAAACCCACCACCACCGCGGCCATGGGTGCGGCGGTGGTCAAGGCGCTCTAGCCTAGGAATTGGCCCCCCGCCTGCGCGGGGGTGACGATCGACAAGGAAAAAACATGACGACCGTAGGCATCATTGGCTGGCGTGGCATGGTGGGCTCCGTCCTGATGGAGCGCATGCGTGCCGAAGGCGACTTTGACCTTATCGATCCGGTGTTCTTCACCACCTCGAACGTCGGCGGCAAGGGCCCCGACGTCGGCAAGCCGGTGGCGCCGCTGAAAGACGCCAGCGACATCACCGAGCTCGCGAAGCACGAGGTCCTCATCACCTGCCAGGGCGGCGACTACACCAGCGCCGTGTACCCCAGGCTGCGCGCCGCGGGCTGGCAGGGCTATTGGATCGACGCCGCGTCGGCGCTTCGCATGGAAAAAGATGCCGTCACCATCCTCGACCCGGTGAATGGCCCGGTGATCGACAAGGCCCTCGCGTCGGGCGTGAAGAACTTCATCGGCGGCAACTGCACCGTGAGCCTGATGCTGATGGCGATCGACGGCCTGCTGAAGGAAGACCTGGTGGAATGGGTGAGCGCCATGACCTACCAGGCGGCCTCCGGCGCCGGCGCCCAGAACATGCGCGAGCTGCTGCAGCAGATGGGCGAGGTGCACTTCGCCGCCAAGGCGATGCTCGACGACCCGGCCTCGGCGATCCTCGACATCGACCGCGAGGTGGCCGGCATCCTGCGCGATGAGTCCTTTCCGATCGAGCACTTCGGCGTGCCCCTCGCCGGGAGCCTGCTGCCCTGGATCGACAAGGACCTGGGCAACGGCCAGAGCAAGGAGGAGTGGAAGGGCGATGCGGAAACCAACAAGATCCTCGGCCGCGCCGACACCCGCCGCATCCCCGTCGACGGCCTGTGCGTGCGCGTCGGCGCCATGCGCTGCCACTCGCAGGGCCTCACCATCAAGCTGAAGCGCGACGTCCCTCTCGCCGAGATCGAGAAGATCCTCGCCAGGGCCAACGCGTGGGTGAAGGTGGTCCCGAACCGTCGCGAGGAAACGCTGAAGGAGCTCACTCCGGTGGCGGTCACCGGCACCCTTTCGGTGCCCATCGGGCGGCTGCGCAAGCTCAACATGGGACCGGAATACCTTTCTGCGTTCACCGTCGGCGACCAGCTTCTCTGGGGCGCCGCCGAGCCGCTGCGCCGCATGCTGCGCATCCTGCTGAAGGCGAGGGTTCCAGCGATGGCCGCGGCGTAACCCCGCAGCGGCAAAGGAAAAAAGGGTTGAAAAACGTCCCGGTTAGGAGATAATGTGAAAAATCGGCTTAGGTTGCTGGAATAAAACCTTGATCTCTATCGATATTCTGCCGGGCCACCGGGTGGGGATGGGAGCAAAATGGTGAGGAAAATCAAAACTGCGGTCGCCATGGCGCTTTTCATGGGCGCGACCCTCACGGCGCAAGCTGCGGGCCTCGGCAAACTGACCGTCAACTCGTCGCTCGGCCAGATCCTCAACGCCGAAATCGACCTGGTCTCGCTGCAGCCGGGCGAGCTGGACAACCTGACCGCCCGCGTCGCCTCTCCCGAGGCCTTCCGCGACGCACGCATCGAATACGGCTCGTCGCTGCGGCTGCTGCGCTTCTCCGTCGAGAAGCGCCCCAACGGCCAGGCCTACCTCAAGGTCACCAGCGTGGCGCCGATCAACGAGCCGTTCGTCGATGCGCTGGTCGAGGTCACCTGGGCCGCGGGCCGCGTGCAGCGCGAATACCCCATCCTGCTGGATCCGCCGGGCTATAACCAGAGGGCGGTCACCCCGCCCGCAGGTGCGGCAACACCCCCTCCAGTTGCGGCGGCACAGCCCGCAACCGCTCCGCCGGCCACCGCGCCGGCGGCGTCTTCTTCTGGGGCCGCAACTTCGGCCCCGTCCGCTGCCACCGTGACCGCCGGCGCGCAGCCCTCGGCCCGCGCGGAGCTCATCGGCACGCCCTCGCAGGCGAGTGGCGAGACTTACGGCCCGATCCAGAAGGGCGAGACGCTGCGCAAGATCGCGGAGGAGGTGAAGCCCTCCAACGTGAGCCTCGAGCAGATGCTGGTCGCGCTCTATCGCGAGAACCAGTCGGCCTTCGTCGGCAACAACATGAACCGCATGAAGACCGGGCAGATCCTCAAGGTGCCCTCGGGCGACCAGGTCTCGCAGATCACCTCGGGTGATGCGAACAAGGAAATCCGCACCCAGGTGGCCGACTGGCGCGCGTACCGCGAGCAGCTGGCCGGAGGTGTCGCCGCCATCCCTGCGCGCGCGGAAACCTCCACCGCCGCCTCGGGCCGCGTCACCACCGCCGCCGTCACGCCCCCCGCGCCGCTCTCGGCCGAGCCGAAGGACGTGCTCAAGCTCTCCAAGTCCGATGCCTCGGGCAAAGCTGGCGCCGGTTCCTCCAAAGGTGGCGGGGCGGATCGGGTCAACGCATTGCAGGAAGAGATCACCGCCAAGGACAAGTCGCTGCGCGAATCGCAGTCGCGCGTGGCCGACCTCGAGAAGCAGATCCGCGACATGCAGCGCCTGCTGGACCTGAAGGGTGGCGCCCCAGCCAAGCCGGGCGACTCCAAGGTTGCCGTAGCGCCGACGCCCGCGGTGCCGGCCACGCCGGCCAAGGTCGAACCCGCGAAAGTGGAGCCGCCCAAGGTCGCCGAGGTGAAAACCACCGAGCCACCGAAGCCCGCCGACGCGTCCAAGCTCGCCGACGCGTCCAAGTCCGACGCCTCGAAGACCACCGACGCCTCCAAGACCACGACGACCACGACCCCGACGACGGATGCGTCGAAGGCCGCGGAGCCGCCGAAGGTCGCCGACGCCTCCAAGCCCGCGCCGTCCAAGACCGACGCCAAGGCGCCCGCCAAGAAAGCACCTCCGCCGCCGCCCAAGAGCACCCTGGATGAGCTGATGGACAACCCGTGGATCCCGGCTGCCGTCGTCGGCGGACTCGCCGCGCTCGGCATCGGTGGCTTCCTCTTCATGCGCCGCCGGCGCAGAGAGGATGACTACGGAAACCCTAGTGCGATGACCAGCGCGTTCCCCTCGGACCTCAAGCCCAATACCAATACGGGCAAGGCGGGCGGCGGGCTGGTCGACACCGGCAACAGCTCCTTCCTCACCGATTTCGACAAGACCGGCCCGGGCGCCATCGACACCGATGAAGTCGATCCGGTGGCCGAAGCCGAGGTCTACATCGCCTACGGCCGCGACGCGCAGGCCGAGGAAATCCTCAAGGAAGCGATGGCGCGCGACAAGGGCCGCCACGAGATCCCGCTGAAGCTGCTGGAGATCTACCACGCCCGCAAGAGCGCCACCGCCTTCGAGACCGTCGCCAAGGAGCTGAAGGGCCAGGTGGGCGATGGCTCGCCGCTGTGGCAGAAGGCCGCCGCGATGGGCGCGCAGATCGACCCGACCAACCCGCTGTACGCGGGCGCGGTCGTGGGCACCGGCACCTACACCGCGATGTCCGCTCCGGCTCCGAAGCCCGACCTCGATGTCGACTTGGGCAGCGGCACCAGCGAGACCGCGTCGGACGCCACGGCACCCGCGCCGGACTTCGACCTCGACCTCGATTCGGGCAAGGCGCCGAACACGTTCGACGGCTCCCAGACCGCCGCCACTGCCGCGCACACGATGGATTTCGACATCGCGCAGGCAAGCGGCGCGCCCACCCCGGAACCGCCGAAGGAAGAGAAGCCCACGTCGTTCGACTTCGATCTCTCCGGGTTGGATTTCCCGGACTCGAAATCGGGCGGCACCGACCTCGATGTCGACGCCACCAAGCCGGCGCCGTCGTCGTCCTCCAGCACCGACTTCAACCTCGCGGACCTGAGCCTCGATTCCGATACTTCGGATGCGGGCGGCGGCGGCGAGGGCGTGAGCACCAAGCTCGAGCTCGCCAAGGCGTACCTCGAGATCGGCGACAAGGACGGCGCCCGCGAGATCCTCCAGGAAGTCGTCAAGGAAGGCTCCTCGGCGCAGAAGGAAGAGGCGCGGAGGCTCATCTCCTCGCTCTGATCGAACGTCATCCCCGCGAAGGCGGGGATCCAATCTCCGTGTCTAAGAAAATGGGGTCAGGTTAGTTTTCGAACCTGTCCCCTTTTTTCTTTTCGCCGATCGAAAATGGGGACAGGTTCGAAAACTAACCTGACCCCATTTTTACTCCGTCCATGCGCATCGCCCTCGGCCTCGAATACGACGGAAGCGCCTTCTGCGGCTGGCAGACCCAGCCCGGGGGCTGCGGCGTGCAGGATCACCTGCAGGCCGCGCTGGCGAGCCTCGCCGCATCACCCGTCGAAGTGGTCGCCGCCGGCCGCACTGATACCGGCGTCCATGCCGCGGCCCAGGTGGTCCACTTCGACACCGAGGCGCAGCGCGACGAGAACGCCTGGGTGCGCGGCACCAACTCCAACCTGCATCCCTCCGCCCGGGTCGTGTGGGCGCGCGAAGTCGCCGCCGACTTCCACGCCCGCTACGGCGCCCGCTCGCGCACCTATCGCTACTTCCTGCTGAACGAGCCGGTGGCGCCCGCGGTGATGCGCGGCCGGGTGGGCTGGTATCACCGCCCGCTGGACACGGGAGCGATGGCCACGGCCGCGCGGCTGCTGGTGGGTGAGCACGACTTCAGCGCCTTCCGCGACGCCCAGTGCCAGGCCAAGTCGCCGGTGCGCACCATGAGTGACGTGGCCGTCGAGCGCCGCGGCAACCTCATCGCCTTCACCTTCCGCGCCAACGCCTTCCTGCACCACATGGTCCGCAACCTGGTGGGCTCGCTGGTCTACGTGGGAGCTGCGAAACAGCCGCCGGAATGGATCGGCACGCTGCTCGCCGCCCGGGACCGCACGGCCTCCGCCCCCACTTTCATGCCCGATGGCCTTTACCTCGCCCACGTCGAATACGACGCCGTCCATGCGCTGCCGGCCTTTCGCCCGGTGCCGCTCTTTGGAGAAGCCGCGTGAACCACACCCGCATCAAAATTTGCGGCTTGAGGGAGCCCGCCCACGCTCGCCTGGCGGCCGATACCGGCGCCGATGCCATCGGTCTGGTCTTCCACGCCGCCAGCCCCCGCAACGTGACGCTGGACGAGGCCCGCGCCGTCTCCGAGGCCCTCCCGCCCTTCGTGATGGCCGTCGGCCTCTTCGTCGACGCCCCCCGCGCCACCATCGAGGGGGCCCTGGCCGCCGTGCACCTGGACCTCCTCCAGTTCCACGGCGACGAGCCCCCGGAGTTCTGCGCTTCCTTCGGCATTCCGTTTCTCAAGGCGATACGGATGGAGCCGGGGACCGATTTGCTAGAATGGGGCCATCGTTTTTCCCGGGCGAAGGCGTTGTTGCTGGATGCGCATGTGCCCGGACAGCCCGGCGGCACCGGACAGACCTTCGATTGGGGCAGCGTGCCGGGCAACCTCCCGCTTCCCATCGTGCTTTCCGGCGGCCTCGACGCCGCCAACGTGGGACGCGCCATGCGCGAGGTGAAGCCCTGGGCGGTGGATGTCTCGAGCGGCGTGGAAGCGCGCCGCGGGACGAAAGACCCGCAGAAGATCTTGAATTTCATTTGGAGCGTGCAACTTGAAGATGCAGAGTCATCCCGCTGAGGGCGCCTGGTCGGATTACGCGCTGCCCGACGCCACCGGCCACTTCGGCCCCTACGGCGGTGTCTTCGTCGCCGAAACCCTGCGCGCGGCCCTCGACGACCTCACGCAGGCCTACGAGAAGTACCGCCGCGACCCGGAGTTCGCCGCCGAGCTCGCCTGGGAGCTGGAGCACTACGTCGGCCGCCCCAGCCCCATCTACCACGCCCGCCGCCTCTCCTCGGATCTGGGCGGGGCGCAGATCTATCTCAAGCGCGAGGACCTGAACCACACCGGCGCCCACAAGGTGAACAACACCGTGGGCCAGGCGCTGCTCGCCAAGCGCATGGGCAAGCCGCGGGTCATCGCCGAGACCGGCGCCGGCCAGCATGGTGTCGCCACCGCCACCGTGGCCGCGCGCTACGGCATGGAGTGCGTGGTGTACATGGGCAGCGACGACATCGAGCGCCAGGCGCAGAACGTCTATCGCATGAAGCTGCTGGGTGCGACCGTCGTGCCCGTCACCAGCGGCTCGCGCACGCTCAAGGACGCGCTGAACGAGGCGATGCGCGACTGGGTCACGAACGTGGAGAACACGTTCTACATCATCGGCACCGTCGCGGGGCCGCACCCCTACCCGATGCTGGTGCGGGACTTCAACTCCATCGTCGGCAAGGAGTGCGTGACGCAGATGCCGGCGATGACCGGGCGCCAGCCCGATGCCGTGCTCGCCTGCGTGGGCGGCGGCTCCAACGCGCTGGGCATCTTCTACTCGTACATCCCGCAGACCTCGGTGCGCCTGATCGGCGTCGAGGCGGGCGGCCTGGGCATCGCCTCGGGCAAGCACGCCGCAACCCTCTCCGCGGGCACGCCCGGCGTGCTGCACGGCAACCGCACTTACCTCATGCAGGACGCCGACGGCCAGATCATCGAGACGCACTCGATCTCGGCCGGCCTCGACTACCCCGGCGTGGGTCCCGAGCATGCGTGGCTCAAGGACGCGGGGCGGGCCGAGTACGTCTCCGTCACCGACGACGAGGCGCTCGCCGCGTTCCACACCCTCTGCCGCACCGAGGGCATCATCCCGGCGCTGGAGTCGAGCCACGCCGTCGCCCACGCGATGAAGATCGCGCCCGCGATGGGCAAGGAGCAGATCCTCCTCGTGAACCTCTCGGGGCGCGGCGACAAGGACATGCACACGGTAGCCAAGGCCTCCGGGCTCGCCCTGTGACGGCGAGCCGCATCGCGGGCGCCTTCGCGCGGGCCCGCGCGGCCAGGCGCGCCGCCCTCATTCCCTTCGTCACCGCCGGCGATCCCTCGCCGCAACAGGCGGTCGCCGTGATGCATGCGCTGGTTGCGGGCGGCGCTGACGTGATCGAGCTGGGCGTCCCCTTCTCGGATCCGATGGCCGACGGTCCGGTGATCCAGCGTTCTTCCGAG
>JBBQBW010000085.1:0-8133 GCA_038318025.1 Burkholderiales bacterium
CCGAAGGTCATGCCGTTCATCACGCCGCACAGCAGGTCCACCATGAAGGCGAGGCCGTAGCCCTTGTAGCCGTAGATCGGCCCACCGAGGGGAACGCCGGCGCGCGCGGCATGCGGGTCGACGGTGGGCTTGCCCTCGGCATCCACCGCCACGCCGGGGTCGAGGTCGTACCCTTCGATGCGCGCGTTGAGCACCTTGTTCCACGCAACTTGTGAGGTCGCCATGTCCAGGCAAACCGGCGCGCCGGACTTGCGGGGCACCGCGATGGAGATGGGGTTGGTGCCGAAGTACTTGGTGTTGCCGCCGTGGGGGACCACCACGGAGCTGGAGTGGGTCATGGCGATGCCGACCAGGTGCTGCGCCGCGGCCATGCGGGTGTAGAGCTGCATCGCGCCGCAATGGGAGGAGTGGCCGACGCCCACCACTCCCACGCCGTTCTCGCGCGCCATCTCGATCGCCACTTCCATGGCGAGAGTGGCGTGCACGATGCCCAGGCCATCCTCGCCGTGCACCTGCGCGGTCACCGGTCCGGTGCGCGTCACCACCGGGACCGCGGCGGCCTTGATCGAGCCGAGGGTCATGCGGCGCAGGTAATGGGTGAGGCGCAGCACGCCGTGGGAGTCGACGCCCCAGATGCTCGTCTGCACCAGGGATTCGCCGACCAGCTTCGCCTCGTCGGGCGGGACGCCGACTTTCGACAGGGCCGAGATGGCCCACTCGGTCAGCCGCTCACGCGGGACTTTTCTCATGGTTAAGGCGGGACACGGATGAACACGGATAGGACGGATGAACACGGATGCTCGCTTATTCGCATTGCTACCCCTGAGATGAAATGTCAGCAACCATGACAACAGAAATCCGTGTTCATCCAGCTTTTATCCGTTTCATCCGTGTTCCCGGGTAGCTACTTCCCGGAGTAGGCGACGATGCGCTGCCGCTGCTCGCCCAGCCCCTGGATGCCGCAGGTGACCACGTCGCCCACCTTGAGGTACTGGGGCGGCTTCATGCCGAGCCCCACGCCCGGGGGCGTGCCGGTGGTGATCACGTCGCCGGGCAGCAGCGTCATGAAGTGGCTGATGTACGAAACCAGGTGCGCCGCGCCGAAGACCATGGTGCGCGTGTTGCCGCGCTGGCGCTTTTCCCCGTTCACGTCGAGCCACATGTCGAGCGACTGGGGATCGTTGATCTCGTCGGTGGTGACGAGCCACGGGCCCACCGGGCCGAAGGTGTCGCAGCCCTTGCCGCGGTCCCACTGGCTGCCGCGCTCCAGCTGGAAGTCGCGCTCGGAGATGTCGTTCACGGTGCAGTAGCCCGCCACGTAGTCGAGGGCCTTGCTCTCGGAAACGTACTGCGCCTTGGTGCCGATCACGATGCCCAGCTCGATTTCCCAGTCGAGTTTGGTGGAATTCTTCGGCATCACCGTGTCGTCGTTGGGGCCGCACAGGCACGTAGTGGCCTTCATGAACAGGATCGGCTCCTTGGGGATCGGCATCCCGGACTCGGCCGCGTGGTCGCTGTAGTTGAGGCCGACGGCCACGAACTTGCTGATGCCCGCGTAGGGAACACCCAGGCGCGGGTTGCCGCGCACGATCGGGAGCGTCTCGGGCTTCACGCGGGTGAGGCGAGCGAGATTGCGCGGAGCGAGCATCGCGTCGTCGATCTGGGTCACGATCTTGGAGAGGTCGCGGATGTTGCCCTCGGCATCGGCCATGCCGGGTTTCTCGCGGCCCGGGGGGCCGTAGCGCAGCAGCTTCATCGTTAGTTTTCCTCCGAATTGTTCCCGCCTGCGCGGGAATGACATTGCTACGCGGGAATGACATCGCTCGGCATGTCTCCCCCGCGCAGGCGGGGGCCCAATGTCTTCCCCGCGCAGGCGGGGGGCCCAATGTCTCCCCCGCGCAGGCGGGGGCCCAATGTCTCCCCCGCGCAGGCGGGGGCCCAATATTACAGCGACATCCCGCCGTCGACGAACACCGCCTGGCCGGTCATGAACGACGACTCGTCCGACACCAGGTACACGAAAGTCTCGGCGATCTCCTCGGCGGTGGCGAGGCGGCCCATCGGCTGGCGCGCGACGAAATCCTTGCGGGCTTGCACCGGGTCGGAGAACGCGTTGATGCGGTCGCCGAGGGAAGGGGTGTCCACGGTGCCGGGGCAGACGCAGTTCACCCGTATGCCCTGCTTCACGTGGTCGATGGCGAGCGCGCGGGTGAAGCCGTCCACCGCCGCCTTGCTCGCCGCGTAGGCAAGGCGGTTGGGCGCCGCCTTGTGGGACCCCAGCACCGAGGCCATGTTGAGGATCACGCCGCCGCCATTGGCCGCCATTTTCGGCAGCATCTGCCGGGTGACCAGGAACATGCTGCGCACGTTCACGTTGAAGCTCTTGTCCCAGTCGGCCTCGGTGCATTCGAGGAGCGTGCCGTGGTGCACCCAGCCGGCGCAGTTGAAGAGGATGTCGACGGCGCCGGTCTTCGAGACGAAGTCGTGGACCATCTTCGAATCGGTGGCGTCGAGGCGCTCGGTGGTGATGCCGGGCTTGCCGGCGAAGGCTTCGAGCAGCTTCGCATCGAGGTCGGTGGCGATTACCTGCGCACCCTCGCGCGCGAAAGCCAGTGCCGCGGCGCGCCCCATGCCCTGCCCGGCGGCGGTGATCAGGGCTGTCTTGCCTTTGAGACGATCGGTCATGGTGTGAGCTGCCGCGGATTGTTGATATGCTCGCAATAATTGGCCTGACCACTTTACCAGATGCCCCTCCAAGCCGTCGAGAACCGGCGCCTCTATCGCCAGATCGCGGACCAGATCGCGGCCCTCATCGAGCGCGGCGAGTACGGCCCCGGCGCGCGGCTGCCCCCGGAGCGCGACCTCGCGAAGCAGCTGGGCGTTTCGCGCCCCTCGGTGCGCGAGGCGCTGATCGCGCTGGAAGTGGAGGGCTATGTCGAGGTGCGCATCGGCTCGGGCGTGTACGTGCTGGGGCCGCGGCCGGCCACCCGCGAGGAGCTGCCGGCGGATTCGGGACCCTTCGAGCTCATCAAGGCGCGCTGGCTGATCGAGGCCGAGTGCGCGGCGATGGCGGCGAGGCAGGGGACCAGGGCGCAGGTGAAGGCCATCGAGGAAGCCCTCGAGGCGATGGAGGCCAAGCGGCAAAAGGGCGAGATGCCGCTCGGCGAGGATCGCCAGTTCCACCTGCGCATCGCCGAGGCGAGCGGCAACAGCGCGCTGGCGCTGGTGGTGAAGACGCTCTGGGACCAGCGCTCGGGCCCGCTCTTCCGCCGCCTCGAAGATCACTACGACACGCCGGAGCTGTGGGGACACGCGACCCGCGAGCACCGCGAGATCTACAACGCCATCGCGCGGCGCGACGCGGCGACGGCACGGGCCGCGATGCGCCGGCACATGAACCACGCGGCGCGCAGATTTAGCACCAGCTGGGACAAGACCAAGAAGCAGGGCACCCCTTAGGGGACCCTTAGGGGACAGACCACCAATTGCAAATGGTGAAACGTCGGCAACCACGCCGACGGTGTTTCAGCAGTTGCAATTGGTGGTCTGTCCCCTAAGGTTCTCTAAGGTTCACCAGGGGAGGGACGCAATGCCAGAGCCGTCGGCAACGATCGACAGGACCGCGAGCGAGTTCGAGGTCCACGAAGAGCCCGTAGACCTTTCCGCCTACGGCTTCGAGGACTGGTGCTCGCTGGCCCTCTTCTGGGCCCTGGCGCTGGTGATCTTCTACCAGTTCCTCACGCGCTATGTGCTCAACGATTCGGCCTCCTGGACCGAGGAGATCGCGCGCTACCTGCTGATCGGCGTGGCCTTCGTCGGCGCCGCAATGAACGTGCGCAAGAACAACCACATCCACGTGGACTTCCTCTACCGCTTCCTGCCGCGGTGGGCCGGCCGCTCGCTCTCGACGGCGGTGGACCTGGCGCGCATCAGCTTCTTCGCTTACTGCGTCTGGCTCACCTACCTGCTCATCGGCAAGATCGGCTCGTCGCAGATGTCGGTGGTCAACCTCCCGATGGGCATCGTCTACGGGGTCGTCATGTTCGGCTTCGCGCTGATGGCGGTGCGCGCTGTCCAGGTAGCCTGGGGTAACTGGAAGCGCGGCTACTCGGTGCTCGAGCGGCCGGAGCTGGCCGAAAGCCCTGCGCCGGTGTTGCCCGGGGGGCCGCCATGACCCTCTCCCCACCCCTCTCCCCGGGGAGAGGGAGCAAAGCGACCCTCTCCCCGCCCCTCTCCCAGGGGAGAGGGAGAAAGGCGACCCTCTCCCCGGCCCTCTCCCAAGGGAGAGGGAGCAAAGCGACCCTCTCCCCGGCCCTCTCCCAAGGGAGAGGGAGAAAGGCGACCCTCTCCCCGGCCCTCTCCCCGGCCCTCCCGCAAAGGGGAGAAAGAAAGTGATAGGACCCGGAACCTTCAAGCTCATGTTCCTCGGGTTGATGATCTCGGGGCTTCCCGTCTTCATCGCCATGGCCGGCTCGTCGCTCATCTACGTGATGGTGTCGGGCAACATCCCCGACTTCGTCGTGATCCACCGGATGGTGGGCGGCCTCGATTCCTTCCCGCTGCTGGCGGTGCCGTTCTTCATCCTCGCCGGCAACCTGATGAATTCGGCCGGCATCACGCACCGCATCTACGCCCTCGCCCTCGCCCTGGTGGGCTGGATGAAGGGCGGCCTCGGGCACGTGAACGTGGTGGGCTCGGTGGTCTTCGCCGGCATGTCCGGCACGGCCATCGGCGACGCGGCGGGCCTGGGCACGGTCGAGATCAAGGCGATGCGCGACCACGGCTACTCCGCGGAATTCGCGGTGGGCGTCACCGCCGCCTCGGCGACGCTGGGACCGATCATCCCGCCCTCGCTGCCGTTCGTGATCTACGCGCTCTTCGCCAACGTGTCGGTCGGTGCGCTCTTCCTCGCCGGCATCCTGCCCGGCCTGGTGATGGCGCTCCTCATGATGGTCACGGTCGCCTTCTTCGCCCACAGGAACAACTGGGGCGGCGACGTCCCGTTCGAGGCGAAGCGCGTCACCCAGGCGCTGGGGGAGCTCGCCATCGTGCTCGCCTGGCCGCTGGCCCTCTATTTCCTGGTCGTGGACGCGGGCACCCATCCCCAGCTCACGGTCATCGGCGGCATCGTGCTCATCTTCCTCGCCGACTGGAAGTTCCGCTTCGACGCGGTACTGCCGATCATGACCCCGGTGCTGCTGATCGGAGGCATGTCCGCGGGCATATTCACCGCGACCGAAGGCGCCATCGCCGCGTGCATGTGGGCGCTCTTCCTCGGGGTGGCCTGGTACAAGACGATGTCGTTCAAGCGCCTCATCAAGGTCTCGATGGACACGATCGAGACCACGGCCGCGGTGCTGCTGATCGTGGCGGCCGCCTCGATCTTCGGCTGGATGCTCACCGCCACCCGCACCACCGAGATGATCGCCACCTGGGTGCTGTCGGTCACGACCGATCCGCACATGTTCCTGCTCCTCGCCAACCTGCTGATGCTCTTCGTCGGCTGTTTCCTCGAGCCCACGGCGGCGATCACCATCCTGGTGCCGATCCTGCTGCCGATCGTGCGCCAGCTCGGCATCGACCCGGTGCACTTCGGCCTGGTGATGGTGCTGAACCTCATGATCGGGCTGCTGCACCCGCCGATGGGCCTGGTGCTCTTCGTCCTGGCGCGGGTTGCCAAGCTGTCGGTGGAGCGGACTACCATGGCGATATTGCCGTGGCTGGTGCCGCTGCTGGTGAGCCTGGGGATCGTCACCTATATCCCGGCGATCAGCCTGTGGCTGCCGAGCCAGTTCAAGTAAGGACGCCCCGATGCCGCGAGAAACCCCCCTCTACCTGCGGCTGAATCCCGCCGACGACGTGGTGATCGCCTGCCGCGAGCTCGAGCCGGGCACCAACCTCATGCAGGAGGAGTTGCTGGTGCGGGAGCGCATCCCCGCCGGCCACAAGGTGGCCACGCGGTCGCTGAAGCCCGGCGACCCGGTGCGCCGCTACAACCAGGTGATCGGCTTCGCCACGCGCGACATTGCCGCGGGCTTCCACGTCCACGTGCACAACCTCGAGGTGCGCGACTTCGCGCGCGATTACGCCTTCGGCGAGGCCTATGAGCCGACGCGCCCCGCGCAAAGCCCGGCGACCTTCCAGGGGATCGTGCGCGCCGACGGTCGCGTCGCCACCCGCAACTACATCGGCATCCTCTCCACGGTGAACTGCTCCGCGACGGTGGCGAAGTACGTGGCCGAGCAGTTCAAGGGCGCGGTGCTGGCGGAGTTTCCGAACGTCGATGGCGTCGTGGCGCTCACCCATACCACCGGCTGCGGCATGGGCTCGACGGGAGAGGGCATCGACATCCTCCGGCGCACGCTCGCCGGCTATTCGCGTCATCCCAACTTCTCCGGGGTGCTGGTGATCGGCCTGGGGTGCGAGGCGAACCAGATGGACGCGCTCTTCTTCACCCAGCACATGGCCGAGGGGCCGATGCTCCGGGCGATGACCATCCAGGACCATGGTGGCACGGCCAAGGCGGTCGCCGAGGGCGTGCGCCTGGTGCGCGAGATGCTGCCTGCCGCCAACGACTGCCGGCGCGAGACGGTGCCCGCGAGCCACATCGTGGTGGGCCTGCAGTGCGGCGGCTCCGACGGCTACTCCGGCATCACCGCAAACCCGGCGCTGGGTGCCGCCGTGGACCTGCTGGTGCGCCACGGCGGTACCGCGATCCTCTCCGAGACGCCCGAGATCTACGGCGCCGAGCACCTCCTCACGCGACGGGCCGCGAGCCGCGCGGTGGGCGAGAAGATCGTCGAGCGCATCCACTGGTGGGAGGAGTACACGGCGCGCAACCACGGCGAGATGAACAACAACCCGTCCCCCGGTAACAAGGCCGGCGGCCTCACCACCATCCTCGAAAAGTCCCTCGGCGCCGTGGCCAAGGGCGGCACTACGGGCCTGATGGGCGTTTACGAGTACGCGGAGCCGGTGACCGCGAAGGGCTTCGTGTTCATGGATACCCCGGGCTACGACCCGGTGTCGGCCACGGGGCAGGTGGCCGGCGGGGCCAACCTGATCTGCTTCACCACCGGGCGCGGCTCGGTTTACGGCTGCAAGCCCGCGCCTTCACTGAAGCTCGCCACCAACACCCCGATGTACGAGCGGATGGAGGACGACATGGACATCAATTGCGGGGCGATCCTCGAGGGTTCGATGTCGGTGCAGGAGGCGGGGGAAAAGATCTTCCGGCTGATACTGGCCACGGCTTCGGGCGCACCCTCAAAGAGCGAGAAACACGGGTTCGGAGCGGACGAGTTCGTGCCATGGCAGCTCGGCGCGGTGATGTGAGGGGGAGTAACGCGGGCAATAAACCTTTGGAACACGGATGAACACGGATGGCTACAGATAGATCGGATAACGGCTTGCAAAAGTTCTGGACGGTGAGGGGATGGCCCGCATCTCGACGCTCAAACTCTCTTCTCTATCCGTTTTTATCCGTCGTTATCCGTGTTCATCCGTGTTCCAAAGGTTTATTGCCATCGTTAGCCACCGACGTTGGAGTTTGGAGTGTTGATAAAACAAAGGAGGAGGAGCTATGAAACGCATCACATCGGTAGTCGCAATCCTTGCGCTGGCGCTCTCTGCGGCCGCCTCGGCGCAAACGAAGCTGAAGTGGGCCCACGTCTACGAGACCAGCGAGCCGTACCACACGGCCGCGGTGTGGGCGGCGGGGGAGATCAAGAAGCGCACCAGCGGCCGCTACGACGTCGAGGTGTTCCCCGCCTCCTCGCTCGGCAAGGAGACCGACATCAACCAGGGCCTCACCCTGGGCACGGTGGACATCATCTATACCGGGCAGCTCTTCGCCGGGCGCACCCACGGGCCGCTCGCCATCGGTGGGGCGCCGTACATGTTCCGCGACTTCGCCCACTGGAAGAAGTTCTCCGCGAGCCCGCTCTTCAAGGAGCTGGGCGACGGCTACCAGAAGGCCGGGGGCAACAAGGTGGTCGCCATCACCTACTACGGCGAGCGTCACGTGACCTCCAACAAGGCGATCAACAAGCCCGAGGACATGAAGGGCCTGAAGATCCGCGTGCCCGACGCGCCGGCCTACCTGGCGTTCCCGAAGGCGCTGGGCGCCAATGC
>JBBQBW010000086.1:0-8117 GCA_038318025.1 Burkholderiales bacterium
AGGGCGGCGCGTCGGTGAAGGCGCGAGTCGCTCCCTCCGCCGCGTAGAGCCAGATCAGCAGCGTGCTCCACTGCACGGTGTAGCGCTTCCCTCGCAGCACCCCCATGAGCGGCGCCAGCAGCGGCAGGACCTTCAGCACCAGCCATGTGCCCCCGGGGCGCAGCGGCGCCCACCAGAGCTCCCAGCCGAGGCCGAGGAAGATGAGGGCGACGAGGCAGGCCGCGGTGGCGGTGCCGCGCGGGCCCGGCGGGAGTGTGTCGTTCATCGCGGCCCGCATGATACCGCGTGGCGTGCGCCCGCTCCGCTACGCATTCGAATTCACGCGCTTCGTCGTCGCGAGATGGAACGAGGACCGCTGCCCGCAGATCGCCGGCAGCCTCGCCTTCACGACGCTCTCGCCCTGGTGCCGGTTTTCGCCATCGTGGTGTCGATCCTGTCCGCCGCACCGTTCTTCGGCGAGGTGATGGTGCAGATCAAGATCTTCCTGCTGCTGAACCTCACGCCCGAGCTCGCCGGGCGCATCATCACCGTGTACCTGAAGGAGTTCGCGGACAACGCGGTCCGGCTCACGACGGTGGGGGTCCTGTTCCTCGGCCGGTGCTGATGGGGGTGAGCGTCTCCATCACCACCTACCTGATGGGCCTGTCGGCCGGCATGGTCCGCGACGCCACCTGGAATCCGTTCGTGCTGCGCTCGATCCCGGTGGCGGTGAGTGCCTTCGCGTTCTTCCTCGTCTTCCGGGTGGTTCCCACCGGATCGGTGCCGTGGAAGCGCGCGATGGTGGGCGGGATCGTGGCGGCGCTGCTGTTCGAGGCGGCGAAGGAGCTCCTGGCCCTCTACGTGCGCGTGGCGCCGGGCTACAGCATGATCTACGGCACCTTCGCCGCGGTGCCGCGCTTCCTGCCATGGGTCTACGTCTCGTGGAAAGTGATCCTGTTCGGCGCGGAGCTCACCGCCTCCCTCACCCACTGGGGCGCGAAGGAGGGGCTGCCGGTCAGGAAGGCGAAACGTGGAAGAGGTCGAAACGGCCGGTTTTCTCGATGAGGCCGCGGGCGCGCACGCAGCTCACCTCGCCGCGGTCGTCGAGCATGAATTCGCGCAGCTCCGAGTAGGTGTTGGGCAAGGCGAGCACGCTGTCGGCGGCACCCGGGTCGTGGTCGTCGGCGAGCATCAGCGCCTGCCGCGCCTGGGGCGAGGCCGAGGTGATGGTGGGCTGGATCTGCACCACGCGAGCGTCGGAGGCGAGGAACTGTACGCCGAACTCCATCCCGCCCTCGTCGAGCGCCGTGATCCAGCGGGCGACGCCAACGGTCCAGCGCGCTCGCCCCATGAAGCGAATCGCCACCAGCTCGCCCACGGCCAGCGATTGCAGCGTAGTGCCGATGCGGCGCACCTTGAGGCCGCCGTGGCTCTGGTTCACGACGTCCCACTCGAGCACGTTCATCGAGCGCGATACCTCGTCGTCGGGAATCGCGATGAGGGGCATGGTGATGCCGGCGCGGATCGCCTCGCCCTCGGTGGCGTGCTGCGGCTCGAGGTCGAGGAAATGCCCCACGGCCTTCAGGCCCACGCAGATCGCCACTGTGGTCTCCATGGGGTCGCGGCGCGAGCTGCGCTTGGGAGGATCGCCCCACAGGGTGATCAGCTTGGCCAGCAGGGTGATGCCGTCGGGGCCCACCGCCTTGCTGGTGGTGGCGGAGACGTTGCCGGTCTCGTGCGCATTCTTGCGCGCGCGCAGCTTCTCGACGATGGGGTTGGCGTCGAAGAGCCGCCAGTTGGGCCCGCCGGTGTCGTCGCTGGCCGATAGTGCGGGCTTGGGCGGCTTGTCGGTGTCGCAGGGCACCAGGAAGTGCCCGCCGGGCCGCGTGGCGGGCCGCGCCTGGGAGAGGGTGACCGCCGCGCGCGACGCGCGAACCTGCGCCAACACCCGGTCGGTCTCGCCCTGGTTCAGGCGGTACGGGTCGGTGAGCGAGAGCAGCAGGACCTCGCAATAGAGCTCGGCGACGCTCGCCTTGCTCTCGGGGTCCCCCGGCTCGGCGACGATGCCTTCCTTCTCCGCGTGCAGGTAGATCTGGTGGAGGTCCTTCCATGCGCCCGCGGGGGTGGGGGTGTACGACTTGTAGGCCGCGCGCAGCTGGGTCGCGAGGTACTGCAGGGCGCGCACCAGCAGCAGCGGCTGCTGCTTCTTGCCGCCGAAGGCGATGATCTTGCCGGCCTTCTCCGTCACCGCGATCTTGTAGCCGATGGCGAGCTCGCTGGCCAGCTTGTGCGTGAGTTCGAGCGCCTCGCGCGGGCGCGGCTGCAGGGGCAGGGTGGCCTTGCCGTAGATCGAGTCCATCTCCTCGAAGAGCGTCTGCGCCATCGGGCGGTAGAGCTCCAGGATCTGCACGCGATCGTCCACGTCCACCTTCGAGCGGTTCAATGCCGCGAGGTGGGCCACGATTTTGCGCGATGCGTCGGCGGCCTGGGCCAGGGGAAGCGAATCGAGCCATGCCTTGACCTGCTTGGGACGGACTTCCAGGTCCTTCGGCGGGGGCGCGCGATCCGCCGGGATCGACCATGCGAGTGCCATTTGCGACCGGGTTTTCTTGTAAACTTTACGCAGCATAGACGAGGGAAAAGTATTTGAGAACCAATATCTTGAGAAAAACCCTCGGGTGCGCCGCGGTGGGCCTGGCACTGGCCGCGCCGGCCCCTTCCGCGGCCTTCGAGGTCGCCGATACGGGGGGCAGGAAACACCGGCTCGCCGACTACAAGGGTCGCTGGGTGGTGGTGAACTTCTGGGCCACCTGGTGCGTGCCCTGCATCCAGGAAATCCCGGAAATCGCGGCCTTCGCGAAGGAGCGGCCGGACGTCGTGGTGCTGGGCGTGGCGATGGACGCGCAGGACGCGGAGAAGGTCAAGCGCTTTGCGGCCAAGGTGGGCCACGGCTACCCGCTGGTGCTGGCCGACGACGCGGTCGAGAAGCAGCTTGGCGAGCCCCGGGCGCTCCCGGTCACGCGCATCTACGATCCCCAGGGAAAGGTCGTCTACGACCGCGTGGGGCGCGTCGACAAGAAGATGCTCGGCAGTTCCACCCCAAGGACCGCCCCGGCGGTCACCGCGGGGGCGCCGAAGCAGTAGCGCCGGCGCCTACCTCGCGCTCAGGCGAGGTCCACTTCGAAGAGCTCGAAGCGAGGGGTGCGCTCGCGCATGCGCACGCCGCGCACCAGGAACTTCTCGCCCTCGTGCTCGAGTTCGAACTCCTTGCGCTCGGAGAAAGTATCCGGGGACGTTAGGAGCTTCGCCGGCTGGGCGTCGTAGGGCTCGAAATAGAGGCCCGCCTTGGTGTGCCCGCCCCAGTCGCGCACCCACACGGTTCGGGCGTTTTCGGCCACGAACTGCAGGCCGAACTCCATGCCGCCCGAGTCGTAGAGCGTGATCCAGCGTGCCGCGCCGATGCTCCAGCGCGGCTTGCCGGGGAGGCGAATCGCGACCACCTCGCCGACACCGACCGATTGCGGGCCGCCGGCGCGCCGCACGCGCAATCCCCCCGCGCTCTGGTTCAGCACCTCCCACTCGTAGACCGGCAGCGGCCCGGAGTCATCCTCGGCCAACACCGCGAGAAGCGGCATCGTGATGCCCTTGCGCAGCGCCTCGTCCTGGGCGATCAGGTCGGCCTTGGAGTCGACGCAGATCAGCTGCCCGACGGTCTGCAGCCCCGAGCAGATGGCGGCAGTGCCCTCGGTGGGGTCGCGGCGCGACGTGCGCTTCGGCGGGTCGGCCCACAGGCGCACCACTTTCTCGAACAACGCCTTGCCCCCCGGCCCGAGCGGCCTTTGCGCCTCGATCGCCGCCTGCACGTGCTTCAAGGCCGGGGCGGGATCGAGGAGCCGCCAGTTGGGGCCGCCCGTGTCTTCCTGCGCGGAGAGCGCCGGCTTGGGCGGGCGGTCGGTATCGCACGAGACCAGGTACTGGCCGCGCACCGAGCCCTCGAAGCGCTTGCGGTGCAGGACCACCGCGGGCGACATGCGGCGCACTTCCTCGAGCACGCGCTGCAGCTGGCCCGCGCCGAGCCGGTACGGGTCGGATAGCGAGAGGAGGAGGATCTCGGCGTACTCCTCCTGGATGGAGCGCCTGGTGTCCGGGTCCGCGTCGGCCGCCACGCGCGCCTCCTCGGCCCGCAGGAAGACCTGGTGGAGGTCGGCCCAGGCGCCGATGGCGACCGGCGTGTACGACTTGTAGGAGGCGATCATGCGCAGGCTGGCGAAGTGCATCGCGCGGCGCAGCGCCGTCGCCACGGGCTTGCGTGAGCCGAGGAGCTTGCCACCCGCGTCGGCCGCCACGCGCCGGTAGCCTGCAACCAGCGACGACGTGTAGTCGCGCACCAGACCCACGGCCGAGCGAGCGGCCGGCTCCAGCGGCGGGCCGCTGTCGGCGTAGAAGTTTTCCAGCGCGGGAAGCGCCGTGGCGGCGGCGCGCGCGTGGGTCTCGAGGAGCTCGAGGCGCGTGTCGACGTCCAGCACGGTATTCGCGAGCGACTGGGCGTGGGCGAGCAGCTTGCGGCTCGAGTCGAAAGACCCGGGGGAAAGGGAGTCGACCCAGGCGCGAAATCTGGCCGGACGGACCAGCAGGTCTCCGGGGGGCGCGGTGGGCGTGGGGACATCGAACGGCGTGGTCATCGGGCGGTGTCCTCGGAGGGCTTCGGGGCCAGCATAGCAGCGAGCGACGATTCCACCACCCCGTCCCAGGCGGCCTGGGCCCCCAGCGCCCAGCGCTCCCGCAGCGCCGTCAGCACCAGGTTCGGGTACCCCGGCTGTCCGAGGCTGCCGTTATAGCGGCCGAGGGCATTGGCGAGGTTGCCGCGCTCGCGATCGAGGTAGTGGCGCAGGATCGTGCAGCCATAGCGCAGATTGGTTCGCTCGTGGAAGAGGTTGTGCTTCGGCTCGCCGATCTCCTTCACCCAGAACGGCATCACCTGCATGAGGCCGCGCGCGCCGGCCTTGGATACCGCGTATTTGCGGAACCGGCTCTCCACCTCGATCACCGCGAGCACCACGTGGGGATCGAGGCCCGCGCGCACCGACTCGTAGCGCACCAGCGCGAGGAACTGCCGCGTCGACTCCTCGTCGCCCAGGCGCGCGCCCACGCGGCGCGTCATCGCGCGCACCCACGCGCGCGTGTCGAGGTCCTTGAAGTCGACGCTGCCACGGTCGTTCACGGCGCTGGCGAGGGACGCGCGCACCGAGGCCGACAGCACCTCGTACTGCTGCGCGCCGGCGGCCGCGTCGAGCGGGGCGGCCAGCGCGAGGGCCGCCGCGAAGACGCTAGAGCGCAGCCCCGGGAGCGCCATCGCGGATGCGCGCCATCACGTGCGCGAGGATGTCGGCCTGCTTCACCTTCGTGGCCTCGGTGTCGCGCCGGTGCTGGTACTCGACCACACCTTCCTTGAGGCCGCGCTCGCCGATCACCACGCGGTGGGGAATGCCGATGAGCTCCTGGTCGGCGAGCAGCACGCCGGGGCGCTCGTCGCGGTCGTCGAGGAACACCTCGATGTCGACTCCATCGAGCTCCGCATAGAGCGCATCGGCCGCGGCCTTCACCGCGGCGCTGCGGCCATAACCCATCGGGATGATCGAGACCACGAAGGGCGCCATCGGGTCGGGCCAGATGATGCCGCGATCGTCGTGGTTCTGCTCGATCGCCGCCGCCACCACGCGGGTCACGCCGATTCCGTAGCAGCCCATTTCCATGGGCTTCGCGGCGCTCTTCTCGTCGATATAGGTGACGCCCATCTTCTCGGTGTAGGCGGTGCGCAGCTGGAACACGTGCCCCACCTCGATGCCGCGGGCGAGCTCGAGCGGACCCTTGCCGTCGGGGGAGGGATCGCCCGCGAGCACGTTGCGGATGTCGGCGACGATGGGCTCCGGCAGGTCGCGGCCGAAGTTCACGCCGGTGAGGTGGAAGCCGTCCTCGTTGGCGCCGGTGCAGAAGTCGCTCATCGCGGCGACGGTGCGATCGGCCACGAGCTTCACGTCGTGGCCCACGGGCCCGAGCGATCCCGGAGTCGCCTTGAGGCGCTCGCGGATCTCCGCCTCGGTCGCGAAGCGGAAGGGCCTCAAACCCGGCACCTTCGAGGCCTTGATCTCGTTCAGCATGTGGTCGCCGCGCACCAGCAGCATCGTCATCTCGCCCGGCCCGTCCTCGCGTTGGGTCATCACCACGATCGACTTCACCGTCTGCGTGAGCGGGATGCCGAGGAACTCGGAGACCGCTTCGCAGGTGTGCTTGCCGGGTGTCGACACCTTCAGCATCGCCGCGGCCGGCGCGGCGCGCGGGGTCGCGGGGGCCACGGCCTCGGCGAGCTCGACGTTGGCGGCGAAATCGGAGCCCGGGCAGTAGGCGATCGCGTCCTCTCCCGAGCCCGCGAGCACCTGGAACTCGTGGGAACCGGTGCCACCGATCTCGCCGGTGTCAGCGGCGACCGCGCGGAACGTGAGGCCCAGGCGCGTGAAGATGCGCGTGTACGCGTCGTACATCGACTGGTAGCTTTTCTTCAGGCCCTCGAAGTCGGCGTCGAACGAGTAGGCGTCCTTCATCGTGAACTCGCGCGCGCGCATCACGCCGAAGCGCGGGCGGATCTCGTCGCGGAACTTGGTCTGGATCTGGTAGAAATTCACCGGCAGCTGGCGGTAACTCTTCACTTCGCGCCGCACGATGTCGCACAGCACTTCCTCGGCGGTGGGGGCGTAGCAGAACTCGCGCTCAGCGCGGTCCGTGATGCGCAGCATCATCGGGCCGTAGAGCGTCCAGCGGCCAGTCTCCTGCCACAGCTCCGCCGGGTGCACCGGCGGCGCCAGCATCTCGAGGGCGCCGGCACGGTTCATTTCTTCGCGCACCACAGCCTCGACCTTGCGCAGCACCCGCAGCCCCAGCGGCATCCAGGAATACAGGCCCGAGGAGAGTTTCCGGATCATTCCCGCCCGGAGCATCAGCCGGTGACTGGCGAGCTCCGCCTCCTGGGGGGCTTCCTTCAGGGTGGCGAGATAGTACTGGGTGGCGCGCATGAACTCTCCGGTCGGCGGGGGGGTCTAAACCGTAATTCAAGTTAAATCATTGGGTTGCAGCCGACTATTCTACACTGCGGTGGGGGTCCGGACGGTGGCTGGCGGGCGCTCGCAAACTGTGGAAAAATGGGTTCAACTCAACGGATTGGATGGTGACCACCATGATCGACCGGGACGGCTATCGCCCGAACGTCGCCATCGTGCTCGTCAATGGCCGGAATCAGGTGTTTTGGGGCAAGCGCATAAAAGAGCACGCATGGCAATTTCCCCAGGGTGGCATCAAGCCCGGGGAGACTCCCGAACAGGCCATGTTCCGGGAGCTGAACGAAGAGACGGGCCTCGAGCCCCAGCACGTCAAGGTGCTCGGGCGCACGCGCGAGTGGCTGCACTACAACGTGCCGAACCACTGGGTGAAGCGCGAGTGGCGCGGCACCTACAAGGGCCAGAAGCAGATCTGGTTCCTGTTGCGGCTGGTCGGGCGTGATTGCGACATCAGTCTGCGAGCCTCCGGGCATCCGGAGTTCGATGCCTGGCGCTGGCACGATTACTGGGTGCCGCTGGAAGCCGTCATCGAGTTCAAGCGCGACTCCTACCGGCTCGGGCTCGAGCGGCTGGCGGAATTCCTCGACCCGCATCCGCGCGTGGTCGGCCTGTCACCCTATCGGCGCCGGCGCCATCCCCGCGTGCAGCACCCGATGCCGATCCTGATTCCGCCCAACGCAGCCACTTCGGAACTGTAAAAATTACGGGGTCAGAACCGGTTTTGCGAGCCACGCAAAACCGGTTCTGACCCCGTTACTGGTTCAGAAGCCGCGGACGGTGGAGGGCACCAGCAGGCTGGACACCGCGCCGATCACCACCATGATCACGATGGCCACGATGATCACCACCACGGTGTAAGGGATCGCCTTCTCGTCGGGCGCCTTCATGAGGCGCGGCAACCCGAGGTAGAGCAGGTAGAGGCTGTAGAGTCCGCCCAGCAGCGCCAGGATGCCGAGCACGGGAATGATGGCGAAGATGCCCGCCACCCACGATGCCGTGGGGAAAAACGCCGCCACCTTGAGCGCTTGC
>JBBQBW010000087.1:0-8104 GCA_038318025.1 Burkholderiales bacterium
GATCGAGCTCTACGACCGCCCCGCGAACCGCTTCGTGGCGCAGTTCGTCGGCAGCGTGAACCTGTACCGGGGTGCCGTGCATCGCGACGCCGCGGGGGCGCGCTTCCGCTCGCCCGAGCTGGGGGATGTGGCGCTGCCCGCCGCCCTCGAAGCCGCGCCCGGGACGGAGATCGAACTCGCCTTCCGCCCCCACGCGGTCCATTTCGAGCGCCTGCCCGAGGCGCTCGTCCTCGACGGAGTGATCGAGGGCGGCGAGTTCCTCGGCGAGTTCATGCGCTACGAAGTGCGCGTGGGCCAGGCCGTGGTGATCGCCGACCGCCCCCACCTGCGCGGCACCGGGCGCCTCGCGCGTGGGACCGCGGTTCCCCTGTCCATCCCGATGCGCGAGATCCGCGTCATCGCCTGAGGACGGGCGGGCCAGGACGCTGATGAAGCAAAAAACCCGCTCCATGGAGCGGGTTTTTTTCGTCTGTGCAACGAGAAACTGGTAGGCGCGATTGGACTCGAACCAACGACCCCCACCATGTCAAGGTGGTGCTCTAACCAGCTGAGCTACGCGCCTGTGATTCGATCGACAATTTTACTCGAAAACCACGCACCGCGACAACGCGGGCACTGCAATTGCTTTGCCTGTCCACCCCAAACGTCACCCAAAAGGAGACGAGCTTGACCCAAGAGCTGCACACCACCATCCGTTTGAGAGCCTCCCATCGCTCTGCGCTGGAGGCCCATTTCATCGCCCTGGACGCCGAAGACCGGCGGCTACGCTTCGGGGCCGCCATCGGCGACGACGCGCTTCGCGCCTATGTCGCCCGCATCGATTTCGAGCGCGACGGCGCCTTCGCGGTGCAAGACGACGAGCTGCGCCTCGTCGCCGTAGTCCATGTGGCGGTGGCCGAAGCCAGCGCCGAGCTGGGCCTTTCGGTGCTCGCCGGGCGCCGCGCGAGCGGGCTCGGGCACGCGCTCTTCAAGCGCGCCGTGATGCACCTGCGCAACCGCGGCTCGCGCGAGGTGTTCGTCCATTGCCTCACCGAGAACGCGGCGATGATGCACCTCGCCCGCAAGCACGGCATGGGAATCGCTTATTCCGGCGGCGAGACCGACGCGCGCCTGCAGCTGAAGCCCGCGACCGCCAACAGCTACATCTGCGAATGGCTCGCCGACCAGCAGGCGGCGACCGTGCAGGCCATGCGCCACCAAACGCGCTTCACCCGCGCGCTGTGGGGCTTCGCCGGCTAGGAGGCCTGCAGCCACATCCCCTTGAGGTATTCGCCCTCGGGGAAGTGGATCGACGCCGGGTGGTCGAGCCCCGCGCCCAGCGCTCGGCGCACCTGCAGGTCGACCTTCGCGTCGGCGGCGGCGCCGGCCACGATCTTGCGGAAGAGATCCGGTCCCACCGCCCCCGAGCATGAAAACGTGAGCAGGTGCCCGCCGGGCGCCAGCAGCTTCATCGCCCAGAGGTTGATGTCCTTGTAGGCCCGCGCCGCGTTGGGGACATGCTTCTCGGTGGGCGCGAACTTGGGCGGGTCGAGCACGATGAGGCCGTACTTGCGTCCGTGGTCACGCAGCTTCCTCAGGTGCGCGAAGACGTCGGCGGCAAGCCACTCGCCGCGCGCCGCGTCGAAGCCGTTGAGCTCGTGGTTGCGGCGGGCCGCGGCGAGCGCCTCTTCCGAAGTGTCGAGCGACAACACCCGGCGCGCTCCCCCCTGCAGCGCCGCGAGCGAAAAGCCGCCGGTATAGCAGAAGGCGTTCAGCACTTCCGCATCGCGGGCGAGGCTGCCCGCAAGCGCACGGTTGTCGCGCTGGTCGATGTAGAAACCGGTCTTCTGGCCGTGCACGACGTCGACCTCGTAGGCGATGCCGTCCTCCTCCACCTTCACGATTCCCGGGGGCGGCCCATGCAGCACCCCGCTGCGCGGCGCGAGGGCCTCGAGTTGCCGCACCTCGACATCGGAACGCTCGTAGACCGCGCGCACGCCGCAAGCTTCCACCAGCAGCGGGGCCCAGAGCTCGCGCCAGCGGTCGACGCCGGCCGCGGCGATCTGCACCACCGCCACGTCGTCGTAGCGATCCACCACCAGCCCCGGAAGCCCGTCGGACTCGCCATGGACGAGGCGTACCGCGTTGCTGCCCGGCGCCACCACTGCACGGCGCGCGATGCTCGCGGCGATGCGGCCGCGCAGGAACGCCTCGTCGATCACGTCGGAGGGCTCGAAGCTCCAGGCGCGCGCGCGGATTTGCGAGTCGGCGTTGTAAGCCGCCCACGCGAGGAACGCGCCGTCGCGGGCCACCACGGCAACCGTGTCGCCGCGCGCGGGCGCCCCCTCGACCTTCTCGATCGCGCCGGAGAACACCCACGGATGGCGATGACGCAGCGACTTCTCGCGGCCGGCTTTCAGCACGATGCGGGCGGATTCTTGTTTCACGGGTCGGGGCGGAGCAGGATGGAAGCGAATCTTATCCGAATCGAGGGCCATGGACTCCGGACCGGCGCGCATCGTGGTGGCCGTGGGCGACATCACCCGGGAGGTGGTGGACGCTGTGGTGAACGCCGCCAACTCCACCCTCCTGGGCGGCGGTGGAGTCGATGGCGCCATCCACCGCGCCGGGGGCCCCGCGATCCTCGCGGAGTGCCGCCGGCTGCGCGAGAAGCGTTATCCCGACGGCCTGCCGACGGGCGAGGCCACCATCACCTCGGGCGGCAACCTGCCCGCGCGCCACGTGATCCACACCGTCGGACCCATCTACGGGCAGCACCGCGGGCACGAGGCGCAATTGCTGGCGTCCTGCTACCACTCGTCCATCGCGCTGGCGGCGGGGCTCGGTGTGCGCACCCTCGCCTTCCCCGCCATTTCCACCGGCGTCTACGGCTATCCCAAGAAAGAAGCGGCGGCGATCGCGTGGAAAAGCGTGAGGGCGGCGCTGGAGCGGCATCCGGGCATCGAGAGCGTGCGGCTGGTGTACTTCTCGGAAGGCGATGCCGCGGTGGCACGCGCCGCAGGGGGAGTCGCCTCTCACTGACACCTGCCGATCTTGCGACCTGCTGCTTTCCTCCGTGAACCTCCGTGTCCGTGTTCTCCGTGGTTGATCCCCCGCGCGATATCTGCGAGCTCCCATCGCCACCCACGACCAACCCCTAAACCGCCGCAGGCGCCACCACCAGCGGCTGCACCTGGTTGCGCCCATGGTGCTTGGCCTCGTACAGCCAGTGGTCGGCGGCGTCGAGGACCCCCTGCGGGTCGTCGAACGAGCTCGACGCCGCCATCCCCAGGGACAGCGTGACGCGCAGGTGCGGGTGGATCGACGCCCAATCCCAGGACTCCACCGCGCGGCGCGCGCGCTCGCAGATCTCGGAGGCGCCCCGCATGTCGAGGCCGCGGAAGATCAGCATGAACTCCTCGCCACCGTAGCGGCCCGCGACATCGCCCAGCCGGCAATGGGCGCGCAGCGTCTCGCCGACACAGCGCAGCACCTCGTCGCCGACCGCGTGGGAGAAGCGGTCGTTGATGCCCTTGAAGTGGTCCACGTCGGCGAGCGCCACGGTCACCACCGAGCCCGAGCGGCGCGCCTCCCGCATCAGCGCGAGGAGCCGCTCGTCGAGCTGGCGGCGATTCGCAAGCCCCGTGAGCACGTCCTCCATCGCGAGGCGCTTGTAGCGCTCAGTCTCCTGGCGCGCATGGTCGAGGCGGCGGCGGGCGGCGAGCGCGCGGGCGCGGCCCTCGGCCTCTTCCCAGCGCAGGCGCTGCTCGATGTCGCCGGCGCGCCGCAAAGTGGCGAGCGCTTCGGAATATTGCCCCCGCGCCTCGAGCACCTGGGAAAGCACGCGCAGCACGCGAGCGCACTCGTCGCGCGAGCCGAGCTGCTCGAAGCGCTTCAGCGCCTCGGTAAGGAGGCCCTCGGCGCGCTCCACGTCGCCCATCTGGTGGTGGATCTCGCCCACGCAGCACATGCCGTAGGCCTCGATCCAGCGGTCATTGGAATCGCGCGCAAGCTGCAGGAACTGCTCCGACATCCCCAGCGCCACCTCGGGCCGGGACATCGCCTGGTAGGCCTCGCCCATGGTCTGGACGCAAAAGGCCTCGAGGCGACGGTAGCTGAACTGGCGGGCGATGGCGAGCGCACGGTCGAGCAGCCTCAGCGCGGTCTGCGCTTCCTCCTGCGCCGCGTCGCGGTCGCCACCCGAGCGCAGCTGCAGCGCGCGCTGCACGCGCGCGAAGGCGGCGTTGGTCAGATCAAAGCCCGCGCCCTCGTCGTCGCCCACCTCGCGCCGCAGCTCGAGGGCCTGGTCGAAGAGCTCGAGCGCCGAGCCGTGGTTGCCGAGCTGGATCTCGACGTTGCCGATGTTCGACACCACGCGCGCCTGCCAGCGCAGGTCGGCGGCATCGCGGAAGCCCTTCAGCGCGGCCTCGTACATCTCGAGCGCGCGCCCGTAGTCGGAGAGCTGGCGGTGGGTGATGCCGAGCAGGTTGGAGCAGCGCGCCACGCCATGCAGGTCGCCGAGCGCGCGGTAGAGCTCAAGCGACGCGTTCTGCGTCTCGAACACCGACGGGTAGTCGCCCTGGGAATACAGGTTGCGGCCCAGGCCGTAGAGTCCCTGGGCCTCGCCAGCCGCGTCTCCCGTGGCCCGGGCGAGCTCGATCGCCTCGCGCGCGAGCTCCGCGCCACGCGGAGAATCGCGCTCGTGGAGCTCCTCGGCCATGGCATTGAGGATGCGCACCCGCTCGTGCACCGGCAGCGGCTCGTGCAGCCGCGCCTCCAGGGCGGCGAGCGGCGGGCCGGTCACAGCCGGCGCGCCGAATCCACCCCGGGGACGTCCTTCACCTGCCGCAGCACCCGGGCGATGCCATCGGCGGAGCTCACCTGCAACGTGAAGCGCATGAAGGCGTGGGCGCCCCGGGAGAGCGTATTCACCGCGGTCACGTTGATGCGCTCGCGCGAGATCGCCTCCGAGATGTCGCGCAGCAGGCCCTGGCGGTCGATGGCCACCACCTCGAGGTCGGCGCAGAACGGTGCCTCGGCTGCGTTCTTGCCCCAGTCCGCGGGCATGAGGCGCTCGCGCTGCGCCGCTGCGAGCCCGGTGATGTTGGGACAATCCTGGCGATGGACTGTGACACCGCGCGCCCGGGTGATGAACGCCACGATAGGATCCGGCGGCACCGGCTTGCAGCAACGCGCCACGAGTGTCGCGATGTTGTTGACGCCCAGCACCAGCACGCCCGAGGAGGAATTTTCCGCTGCCGGCGCCTTCAGCACCAGCGGCGAATCCGGTGCGGCGGCGGGTGCCTCGCCGCGTATCGCGATCTCGATCTGCCGCGGCGTGACTTCCCCCCGGCCGAGTGCGGCGAGGAAATCCTCCAGCTTGGGATAACCGCACGCCGCCGCGATCTTGTCGTGGGCGAAAGCGACCGATCCCAGGCGGTGGAGCTCCCGGTCGAGCGCCGTGCGCCCCTGGGCCACGTCGGCCACGTGGTCCTCGGCGCGGAACCACTGGCGCACCTTGGCGAGCGCGCGGGGGCTCGCGAGGTAGCGCTGCTGCGGCGAGAGCCAGTCGCGCGACGGCCCGCCCTGCTTCACCGACATGATCTCGACGCGCTGCGCGTTCGCGAGCTTGTAGTCGAGGGGCACCATCTGGCCGTCGACCTTGGCGCCCCGGCAGCGATGCCCCAGATCCGTATGCACGTGGTAGGCGAAATCGATCGGCGTCGACCCCGCGGGCAGGTCCACTACGCGGCCCTGGGGTGTGAGCACGTAGATGGTGTCGTCGAAGAGGCTCTTCCTCGCCGGGGCGTTGTCCTCGCCCTCCAGGATGTCGTTGCGCCACGAGAGCACCTGGCGCAGCCACGCGATCTTCGCGTCGAACTTGCGGTCGGCCTTGGTGCCTTCCTTGTAGCGCCAGTGGGCGGCGACGCCATGCTCGGAGTGCTGGTGCATCTCCTCGGTGCGGATCTGCACTTCGAGCGTCTTGCCCTCGGGACCCAGCACCGCGGTGTGCAGCGACTTGTAGTCGTTGGCCTTGGGGCTCGCGATGTAGTCGTCGAACTCGCCCTCCACTGGCGTCCACAGGTCGTGCACCACTCCCAGCACCGTGTAGCACTCGCGCACGTTGGCGACGACCACGCGCACCGCGCGGATGTCGTACAGACGCTCGAATGCGACGTCCTTGCCGCGCATCTTCCGCCAGATGGAATAGATGTGCTTCGGGCGTCCCTGGATCGACGGGTGGATGCCCATCGCCTCGAGCTCGCCCTGGAGCTTCGCCACCACCCGCTGGATGTAGGCCTCGCGGTCCTGGCGCTTCTCCAGCAGGAGTTGCGCGATCTTCCGGTAGAGCTCGGGCTCGGTGTAGCGGAACGCGAAATCCTCGAGCTCCCACTTCATCTCCGAGACGCCGAGGCGATTGGCGAGGGGCGCGAACAGCTCGAGCGACTGGCGTCCGGCCGCGCGTCGCACCGCCTCGTCGGCGCGCGTGAGGCCACGCAGGTACACCACCCGCTCGGCGAGCTTGATCAGCACCACGCGCACGTCCTCGGCGATCGCCAGCAGCATCTTGCGCAGCTGCTCCACCTCCACGCCCGAGGCGTCGAGGGACTCGATGCGCCCGGCCCGCGCCAGCGAGCGAAGCAGCGTCGTGAGCTCCGGCCCGAAGGCCGCCTGCAGCGCTTCCAGGTCCAGCTCGCGCTCCGGGATCGCCTGGCTCACCAGCGCCGCGGCCACGGTCTCCGGATCCGCGCCCTGGAGCAGCAGGAGGCGCGCCACGTCCAGCGCGCGCTCGAAGGCCTCGCCCCGGCCCGCGGCCTGGGTCGCGCCGAGCGCGAACTGCATCGCGCGCTCGGGCAGCTCGGCATGGGCGGCGCCGAAGGTCGAGCGCAGCTCGGCTTCGAAGGGGGCGAGCTCGGTGGCGGCGGATGGACTTAGCAAGGGGAGCGGGAGGGGCGAGTGTCGAACGATTCTAATCCCAGTTGCCGAATATTCGGCACCGCCGGCGGCGAATCCTCGAGGGCGTGGCGGAAGCGCCGGCGGCGGAAACCGTTTCCTCTTTTCCCGCACGGATTTGCCGATCACTGCGGAACGTTCTCACCCGCGTCCTGGGGCGCCTGGTGGCGGCGCGGCCCCGGGTCTAGCCCCGCGCGGTTTCTCGCGGCACCGGGAAGCGATTCCCCGGGCCGTTTTCTTTTTTGCTTTATATTGGGCTGGCACACGCCTTGCTGGCGTCGTGATTCAAAACACCCCAACAAAAGCATGCCGCTCGAGTACTACAACGAGATGTTCACCGCCGATCGCGCGGTGCGCCCCCATTACGCGGGCTTCGCCGAATGGCTGGCGGAGACCCCGCCCACGCGCATCGCGCAGGACCGGCACGCGGCCGACCTGCTGTTCCACCGGGTGGGCATCACGTTCGCCGTCTACGGCGAGACTTCCGGCACCGAACGGCTGATCCCCTTCGACATCGTCCCCCACGTGATCCCGGGGGCGGAGTGGGAGCGGCTCGCCCGCGGCCTGCGCCAGCGGATGCAGGCCCTCAACCGATTCCTGCACGACATCTACCACGGCCAGGAGATCCTGCAGGCCGGCAAGATCCCCCGCGAGCAGGTGGAGGGCAACGCCCAGTTCCGCAAGGAGATGGTGGGGGTGGATGTGCCCGGCGGCGTCTACGCCCACGTGGCGGGGGTGGACATCGTGAAGCACTCCGACGGCGAGTACTACGTCCTTGAGGACAACCTGCGCACCCCCTCCGGCGTCTCGTACATGCTGGAAAACCGCAAGATGATGATGCGGCTCTTCCCGGAGCTCTTCGCCCGGCAGTCGATCCGGCCGGTGGACCACTACCCCGATCTGCTGGTGAAGACCTTGCGCGCCGTGGGCCAGAGCGGCGTGGACAACCCCATCATCGTGCTGCTCACCCCGGGCCACCACAACAGCGCCTACTTCGAGCACGCCTTCCTCGCCCAGCAGATGGGCATCGAGCTGGTGGAGGGGCAGGACCTCTTCGTCCTCAACAACACCGTGTTCATGCGCACCACCCAGGGCCCACGGAAGGTGGACGTGATCTACCGCCGGCTCGACGACGACTTCCTCGACCCCCTCGCCTTCCGCCCTGATTCGA
>JBBQBW010000088.1:0-8045 GCA_038318025.1 Burkholderiales bacterium
CGCTGGCGCGTGCTGCGGCTCGCGGGTGATGGGGCGGTCGAGGTTTGCGATTGCGCCGGCGCCTGGCACGTGGGCCAGATCCGCCCCGGCTCTTTCGTGCTGCCCGCCCTCACCCTCGTGCGCTGGCGCCCCCATGGCGCGCGCTTCGATCGCACCGTGCTGCTGCTGCCGGGAATGGTCGAGCCCGACGCCTTCCGGCGTGTGCGCATCGCGCTGCGCTGGAACCCTTAGGGGACAGACCACCAGTTGCATTCCTTGAAACGAAACCCTGTCCTCCGAAAGCCGTCACTTCCGTTCAACATTCATGGCCCGACACGCGCGATTCGTCATTCCCGGAGTTCCGATGCACGTCGTGCACCGGGGGAACAACCGGCAGAGGACCTTCCTCGAGGAGGTCGACTACCGCGTCTACCTGCGTTCGCTCGAGACTCAGGCAGGGGCGGAAGGGTGCGACGTTCACGCGTTCGTCCTGATGGGCAATCACGTCCACCTGTTGCTCACGCCAAAAACGGAAGATGCGCCGGCGCGATTCATGAAGGCGGTCGCGCAGAACTTCACGCAATACGTGAATCGACGTTACCGCCGCACCGGCTCGTTGTGGGAAGGCAGGTACTGGTCGGGCCTGGTGTGTGGCGATGACTACTTCCTGCGCTGCCAGAGATACATCGAGCGCAATCCGTCGCGGGCGGGAATCGTGCGGGCGCCGGAGGATTACGCGTGGTCGAGCTGCTCGTCGAATCTTGGTGCCGTGGAGACATCAAGGCTGGCCACCCCTCACGCCGCATTCCTGGCATTGGGTACTGACGCTCATGAACGGTTCGAGCGTTATCGGCAGTTTATTTCCCTGGATTCACCCAAGTCCGAAGTCGATGAGATCCGCGATGCGGTGGCTGGCGGTTTCGCATGGGGACCGAAAGAAGAAATCGAGAGGCTGGTAGCTATCCTGGGTCCGCGGATCAGCAGGAGCCGGGGTCGCGTGCAGGAGCGCTAAGGTGTTTCACTAATCGCAACTGGTGGTCTGTCCCCTAAGGTTTCCAGGGTTTCCTCCGCGAGCGCGAAAGCGGTGCTCATGCCGTTGCCGCTGGTGACGCAGACCAGCACGCAGCGATCGCCGAGGGCCTCGCGCACCACGGGTTGCACGCGGGCGACGGGGTAGTGGCCGACCCAGCGCTCGAGCACGTCCACGCGGGGCAGGTCGAAGAGCGCGCGCAGCTCGGCGAGGATCAGGTCGTCGACGCGCGCCGAGTCGAAGGGGTCGGCGCTGTCGGCATCGTGGTGGGAGTCGCCGACCACCAGGGTGCCGTCGCTGGCCTGGGCAACGATGAGGTGGATGCCGTGCTCCAGCGCCTCGCGGCATTCGGTCGCGACACGCCGGGCGAGCGCCGCTGCCGCGGGCTGCATCGCGAAGCCTTCATACCGCAGCAGGCTCAGGTCCGTCATCACCACCCCGGGCAGGCGAAAGCCGGGAGCGGCAAGCCGCATCATCTGCAACTTGCATTGCCGCACGCCCACGCGTTGCGCGAGCTCCGGTGCGAAGGTGGAGACCGCGGCGCCGGGGGCCACTACGACCGCACCGGCCTCCAGGGTCCCGCGCGCATGGCGCACGGTGGTTCCCTCGATCGCCAGCGCCGCGCAGCTCCAGTGAAAGGTGGCGCCGTGGGCGGATTCGAGCCACGCCGCCAGGCGCGGCAGCGCATCGCGCGCTTCGACCCGCAGCTCGTGGGGCGAGGCGAGGGCACCCGCAATGCCCGGGCCCAACCCGGGCACCCGTGCGCGTGCGTCGGCCGCATCGAGCAACGCGCACCCCGTGCCCATCGGCCCCGCCGCGAACTCCCGCAGCACCGCCAGCGCTTCGTCACGACGGGCGACGATGCAGGCCCCGCGCTGGTGGACCTCGATGCCTGCGGCCTGCGCAACCTCCGCCCACACGTCGCGCGAACGCAGCGCCCGGCGCCGCGTGTCGCCCTCGGCCTGCCCGGTGACCGTGACGAAGCCGAAGTTGCGCACCGAGGCGAGGCACGCGCGCGCATCACGCTCCAGCACGGCGACGCGCATTCCGCGCCGCACCCCCGCAAGCGCGTGGGCCAGCCCCACGATGCCCGCACCCACCACCACCAGGTCGAAAGAAGCCATGCGATATATTGCCGCATGCCGCTTCGCACCCTCACGGCCACCCGCTACGTCACCGCGCTGCGCGAGGGCGGCTCGCTTCCCGCCATCGTCGAGGCGGACGACCAGGGCCTCTACGTGCTCAAGTTCCGCGGCGCGGGCCAGGGTGCCAAGGCGCTCGTTGCGGAGCTCGTGGCGGGGGAAATCGCGCGCGCCGCGGCGCTCCCGATCCCCGCGATCGTCTTCATCGAGCTCGACGCCGACCTCGCGCGCACCGAGCCCGACCCGGAGATCCAGGATCTGATCCGCGCCAGCGCGGGGCTCAACCTGGCGCTCGATTACCTGCCGGGCTCGGTGATGTACGACCCGGTGGCGGAGCGTCCCGACGCCGACCTCGCCTCGCGCATCGTCTGGCTCGATGCCTACCTGACCAACATCGATCGCACCGCGCGCAACACCAACCTGCTGATGTGGCACCGCAAGCTGTGGCTGATCGACCATGGGGCGGCGCTCTTCTTCCACCACGGCTCGGATGCGTTCGCCGCGCGCGCGCGATCCCTTTCAGAAAGTGAAGGACCACGTGCCGCTGCCCGGGGCCACGCGGCTGGCGGAAGTCGACGAGGCAATGGCCGCGAGCCTCACGCCCGCGCGCAACGAGGCGATCGTGGCCGAAGTGCCGGAAGAATGGGTCGGCGGGCAGCGCGGCGAATACGTGCGCTTCCTGGTCGACCGGCTTGCCGCTCCGCGACCTTTCATCGAGGAGGCGCTCCGTGCCCACGCACGACTCGTATGACTACGCTGTGATCCGCGTGGTGCCCCGCGTGGAGCGCGGGGAATTCGTGAACGTGGGCGTGATCGTCTCCTGTCCGGCGAAGAAATTCCTCGAGGCGCGGATCGAGGTCGACGAGGCGCGGCTGCGCGCGCTCGACCCTTCGATCGACGTGGAGTCGCTGCGCGCGCACCTCGCGAGCATCCCGCGATCTGCGCGGGAGGGGAAGCCTCCGGCCCCATCGGCCGCCTGCCGCAGCGCGAGCGGTTCCACTGGCTCATCGCGCCGCGCAGCACCGTGATCCAGACATCTCCAGCGCATACCGGACGCTGCGACGATCCGCCGGCGCTGCTCGAGCACCTGATGGACACGATGGTGCGGCCGCCCGCGACAGGCGGCTGACCTGGCGCGTCACTTCATCGCCGGCGCAATGAGTGCCGTGCCTCTACCCGCTGCGCTTTGCCTGCACCCGCTCCATGATCTCTTCAATGCCGAACCGGACTTTCGCCGGGATGACGCGTTTGGGATAGAACTCCTCAACGATGTCGAGCGCGGTAGCGGCGTCAGGAATTTCGGCGGCGTGGGCGAGTGCCTCGATGTCCGAGATGTCGTGCGACCCGTCGAGCCCTTCTGGGCGCATCGCCATGCACTTCATGGCGAACATGTAGTGCGGCGTTGGCATGAAGATCCGCAAGCCCGGCCCGGTTGCGCCCGCGAACTCCTGCATCAGCTGCATCTCCTCCTTGGGGGACACGAACCCCTTCACCCCGTCATTCAACCAATCCTCGGGCCAGCCTTCTTCTCGAGCGATCGTTCGAGCAGCCAAACGAACGAAGTCAGGCGAGCCACGGACAACCGCGTCCACATCCCGGGTTGTGACGCGAAGATCAAACGCCAGGGACAACGCCGCTCCACCGTAGATGGAGATTTCCGCAACCTTCCCCGCCTCGCGTGCGATCTCGTCAAGGCGTCGCAACCCGCGCAAGATGTCATCTCTGGACAGGGCCGCATGTCGCTTCATGCTGATCAGGCGATACGCGCCATCTCGCGCGATGGACGAGATAGCGGATCGCCGCCTACGAAGATCATGCGGCGGCGGAAAGCCGGCGGGCTTTCGACGAGAAGCGTAGCCTTGAGTGACTCCAGGCCAACGGGGAAGAATGGTTTGCGCAGGAACCGCTCGTGTGCCAGCGCCCATTCGGGTACAGGCAGCCGGAAGGTCAAGGCAAGGTGTTCGGCGACCGCCGCGTAATAGGCATTCGCCCGCTCGTCGCCGGGAACCAGCGGCGGCTCTTCTTCCAACATGCTGGCACGCGTCGAATCGTTTGCCTTGTAGAACTCGTCGCAAAACTCGCGAATCATCGCGTCGCGCCTCTCGAGCATGACCCCCCAGACCGCGGCCTCGCGCAGAGACCCTGGCCTGCGTCGTGCGGCTTCCGCGCTGGTGTCCCCGATCGTCTTCCCTGTGACTGCGAACCCCGCGCGCCTTGGCCGGGCAACGATGCGAGCAATATCGTGTGCAAGCGGACTGCGCATGTTGGCCTCGAAGGCTCTGGTGTTGCCGTCCGCCTTCCCTGCCAGGACATCCTGTTGCGCCAATCCTTCCAGCTCCTTGGCGATCATCGGTGCCGAGTACCCGGTTCTTCGTGCGATTTCGCGAAGATGAATGCGAACTCCGGGCTGCGAAAAAAGCAGCTCCAACACCGCGCGCCGCGCGCTGCGCCGGCCAAAAAGGAAGTCCGCAAGACGCGAGGAATAGCGCATTCCGGAATCATCCCCCGAAGACTGCCAATTGTCAACCTTTGGTTTACAGTGAAAGGCCAGGAGCGAAAGTTGCGGATCGCGCCATCCGTTCGGATCCGTGGTGGCCATGCGATATATTGCCGTTACCTCCCATGAAGGCGATGGTTCCTTGAAACCTCTCGTGCAATTCCGCCTTCGCATCAGCCAGGCTGGCGACATAGCGGTGGGCCCGGGCAAGGTGGAGCTCCTGGAGGCGATCCTCGCGACCGGCTCCATCACCGCCGCCGCCAAGCACCTCGGCATGTCCTATCGGCGCGCGTGGCTGCTGGTCGACACCATGAACCGTGCGTTCAGAGTGCCTCTCGTCGAAACAGCCGCCGGCGGCAAGGATGGCGGCGGCACGCGGGTAACGCCGGTCGGCATGCAGGTGATCGAGTGCTACCGGCGCATCGAGGCGGACGCGCGGCGTGCCTGCGCGCGCGACCTGAGAACGCTCTCCCGGCTGCTGCGCGGCTGACCCCGAAAGGTTGCAGGGCTGGAATGGCGGCACGGTTACCGCTATATTCTGGCGTATACATCGAATCGGAGTGTCGCCTTGCGGGTCCGCCGCGCAATCGCTCTTTTCGCCGCCATGCTCACGCTGCCGGCCGTTGCCGCCGACGTGCCGAATGTCGCCGCGGCTTCCGACCTGCAGTTCGCCTTGCCGGAAGCGGCCAGCGACTTCGCCAAGAGGACCGGCAGGACCGTCAGGGTGAGCCTTGGGTCGTCCGGGAACTACCGGCGTCAGATCGCCGAAGGCGCGCCCTTCGAGCTGTTCCTGTCCGCCGACGAGGGCTTCGTCTCCGCCCTCGCCCGGGAAGGCAAGACGCTCGATGAGGGCGCTCTTTATGGGATCGGTCGCATCGTGTTGATGGTGCCCAAGGGCTCGCCGATCAGGCCCGACGCCGCGTTCCGGGATCTCGCCGCCGCCCTCGACGACGGGCGACTGAAGAAATTCGCCATCGCGAACCCGGAACATGCGCCGTACGGACGCGCCGCGCAGCAGGCCCTCACCAAGGCCGGCCTGTGGGAGAAAATCAAGCCGCGCCTGGTCCTCGGCGAGAACGTGTCGCAGGCCGCGCAGTTCGCGACTTCGGGCAGCACGCAGGGGGGCGTCATCGCCTACGCGCAAGCGCTGTCGCCCGCAGTAGCGACGCTTGGCGACTACGTCCTGATTCCCGCGGAAGCGCACGACCCGTTGCGGCAACGCATGGTCCTGCTGAGGAATGCCGGCGAGACGGCCAGGGCTTTCTACCAGTACCTGCGTTCGCCCGCGGCGCGGGAGATCTTCAGGCGCTACGGTTTCCTCCTGCCGGATGAGTCCGCCAGCCGATGATGGATTGGGCGGCACTCACGCTCTCGCTCAAGCTCTCCGCCTGGACGGTGGCGCTGCTGCTGCCGGCGGGCATCGTGATGGGCCGCGTGTTGGCGTGGCGCCAGTTCCGTGGCAAGGCCGCGGTGGAGAGCCTCTTTGCCCTGCCGCTGGTCCTGCCGCCGACGGTGCTGGGGTATTACCTGCTGGTGGGCCTGGGCGGGCAGTCGGTCCTCGGCAAGCTTTATGGGGACCTGACCGGCCATACGCTGGTCTTCAGTTTTCCGGGTTTGCTGCTGGCTTCCATCATCTTCAACCTGCCCTTCGCCATCCAGCCGATGCAGCGCGGCTTCGAAGCCATCGCGACAGACATCCGCGATGCCGCTGCCTGTTGCGGCATGTCGCCGTGGCGCATCTTCTGGCGCATCGAGCTGCCACTCGCCTGGCCCGGCATCGTGACCGCGATGGTATTGACCTTCGCGCACACCCTCGGGGAATTCGGGGTGGTGCTGATGGTGGGCGGCAGCATTCCCGGGGAGACCAAGACCATCGCCATCTCGATCTATGACCGCGTGCAGGCGTTCGACACCGCGGGCGCCGCCCTCATGTCCGCCGTGCTCCTCGCACTGTCGCTCGCGGCCATCGGCGTGGCCTACGGCAGCACGGCGCGGTCCGGGCGACGCGCGTGACCCCCGGGAACCCGGGGCTGCAGCTTGACATCCACCAGGCCGGTCCCATCCCGCTCGATGCCGCATTCGCGTGCGCGCCGGGCGAGGTGCTGTCACTGGTCGGACCGTCCGGGAGCGGGAAGTCCACGTTGCTGCGCGCCATCGCCGGGCTTTATCGACCGGAGGAGGGTCGCATCACGCTCGCCGGCGAAACGTGGTTCGACACGCGGCGCAAGATTCATCTCACCCCCCAACAGCGATCCGCGGGCCTGGTGTTCCAGAGTTATGCGCTGTTTCCGCACCTGTCGGCACGGGCCAACGTCGCTGCCGCCATGGGACACCTTCCCGACGTAGAGCGCTCCGCGCGCGCGCAAGCCCTCCTCGCCACGGTGAACCTGCGCGGCCTCGAAGACCGACGCCCCGACCAGTTGTCCGGTGGCCAGCAGCAGCGGGTGGCGGTGGCCCGCGCGCTCGCACGCGACCCCAAGATCCTGTTGCTCGACGAGCCGTTCTCCGCGGTGGATCGCGCGACGCGGCAAAAGCTCTACATCGAGCTCGCGAACCTGCGGCATCAGCTGCAGATGCCGGTGGTCCTGGTCACCCACGACCTGCACGAAGCCGCCATGCTGGCCGACCGAATGTGCATCCTCCATCACGGCCGCACCCTTCAGGTGGGCACGCCGGAGGAGGTGATGAGCCGGCCGGACACACCGGAAGTCGCCCGCCTGGTCGACATCAGGAACGTGTTCGAGGCCCGCGTCTCGCGCCACGACGCTGAAGCGACGCGGACCTGGCTGGACTGGATGGGCACGGCCCTGGAGGTGAGTCACTCGCCGCGATTCGCACAGGGGGAGCGTGTCTCCTGGGCGATCCCGATGGAACGGGTCATTCTCCATCGGCGCGATCGGCCTTCGCGCGGCGAGCATGAGAACCCGATCGGCGGGACCATCGTGGATTTCGTGGTGCTGGGACCCAACGTCAACATCGGAATGCGCGTCGATGGGCCGGGCGAAGCCCTGTTGCAAATGAGCGTCCCCGCACACGTGGCCCATCGCAACCGCCTGGGCCTCCAGGAGCGCATCGTGGTCTCGCTGCTCGCCGAAGCGATTCACTTGATGCCCTGGAGCGGCCTGGAGCGAAGATCGCGGGACTGACCATGCCATGGCGAGCAGGCGTCCGGTTTCTCATTACCGGCAGGATCGCGACGAGGGTATCGTAGCGTACGTTGTCACGGCGCCCGCCAGGATTGGATCATTGCCTTGAACGCCCCTCCCATTGGCCGCTTTCCCATCCCCGATATCGCGGGCCTGCCGCCCGACGTACGCGAACGAATTCTGGCGGTCCAGGAGAAGGCAGGGTTTGTGCCGAACGTCTTCCTCGTATTGGCGCACCGGCCCGAGGAGTT
>JBBQBW010000089.1:0-7964 GCA_038318025.1 Burkholderiales bacterium
CCTGCAGCATCGTGGTGAGCGGCATCGAGGCGACCTGCACCATCGCGTAGCCGAGCGCCCCGAGCCCGATCGTCGTGATGGTCCACCAGTAGCGCCGCGCGGCGCTGCTGTAGTCCTTCATGTCGAGGAACGGCGCGGGCACGATCGGCTGCGCGGCCATCTCAGGGCTCCCCGGTGAACGCCGGAAGAAGGGTTCCGACCTGCAGCGCGCCGCCCTCGGAGAGGACTACGCCTTCGGACAGCACCACGCCTTCGGACAGCACCACGCCCTCGGAGAGGACGACGCCTTCGGACAGCACCAGGCCCTCGGAGAGCACGATGCCTTCCGACAGCACGATCCCCTCGGAGAGCACGATGCCTTCGGAGAGGACGATGCCCATGCCGGCCACGACGCCGTCCATCAGGTTCTTCACCGGCGTGAAGAGGCCGGACTGCCCCGTGGGGCTGCTGGAGCCCGGGATGATGCGGGCGACACCCGCGGACACGAGATGCAGCGACACCGAGCGCACCTCGCGGAAGCCCGAGGGGATCGCGGTGCCCTGGAAATAGTTGGTGTCGACGCCGCGCACCCGCTGGCCCGACCAGGCCACGCGCGGATCGTAGGCGCCCTGGAAGCGCGTGAAGAGCGCGTCGCCGAACACCAGGTGGCGCCCGCCGAATACGACGAAGCGGCTCCACGGCGCGACGCGCCCCTCGATGGTCGTGGAGGGCGCGGGGAGCAAGGCGCCGGGGGCCAGGATCGAATCGCCGACGCGCAGCGTGCCGGCGGCGACGCGCGCGGCGATGTCCGGGGCGAGGGCGCGCGCGAGGGCGACCGCGCCCGGCGCGTTGGCGAGGCCCGTGCCTTGTTGCAGCACGTTGGCGCCGGCGAGCGGCTCGGCGCTGTACTGGAGGATCGCCTTCACCAGCGGCGGCGTGAGGCCCGGGTTGGCCTGGAGCAGCAGCGCCACGGTGCCGGCCACGGCGGCGGACGCGAACGAGGTGCCGCTCGCGACGATGCCGCCCGCGCCGGGCAGCAGCCCGCCGCCCACCACGAGGCCGGGGAACTCGAGGGCGAGGTTGTTGCGAAGGAGCCCGGTCCCGTCGGTGGAAAGGGCGCCGAGCACGCGATTGCCGGGTGCCACCAGGTCCGGCTTGATCACGTTGTCGACTACGCGCTGGCCGTTGCTGGCGAGGTAGCTGCCGCGCGTGGGGCCGCGGGAGCTGAAGCCGTTCACGCCGTCGTCGCCGCGAGTGGCGGTGGCGTGGGGATGGGCCGAGCCCACGGTGAGCGCGGACGGCTCGTTGCCCGGGGAGCTCACGGTGCCGTAGCGCTCGCCGCCATCGGGGCCGCGGCCGTAGTTGCCGGCGGCCACCACGACGGTGATGCCGGCGGCTACGGCGTTGCGCACCGCGCGACACAGCGGGTCGTAGATATGGGAGTCGGTGGAATCCGCGGCCAGGCTCACGTTCAGCACGCGGATGTTGTATTCCTTCGCGTGCAGCAGCACCCAGTCGATGCCGGCGAGCGCGTCGGCGACGCTGCCAATGCCCTGCGAGTTCAACACGCGCACGTCGTAGACGGAGGCCCCGGGCGCCACGCCGCCACTGTCGGCGAGCCCGGTCGCGCGGCCGGCGGCGATCGAGGCGACGATGGTGCCGTGGCCGTGCGGGTCCTTGAAGGTCGCCGTCGCGCTATCGAGGAGGCTCTCCAGCTGCCCGAGCAGCGTGCTGCCGGGATAGATGTCGGCGCTGTAGTCGGTGCCGCCCTTCCACTCGTTGGCGCCGAGGCGCGCGGCGGGCGTGAGGCGATTGAAGTCGACGCCGCGCTTCACGCGCGAGCCGAGGAGGCCGGCGGAGAACGCCGGGTGCGAGCCCATCACGCCGGAATCGAGGAACGCGATGCCCACGCCGCTTCCGTCATAGCCGGGAGTGCCGAGACTGCCCCGCAGGGCGGAGGCGCCGAGGGTGCGCTCCACGAGGCTCGCGGTGCGCGCGGTGGCGCGGTTGGGCGAGATCGCCTCGACGTCGCTGCGGCGGGCGATGCCGTTCACGACGGCGGCGGGAAGCACGGCGGAGATGCCGTTCACCGAGATGTACTTGTAGTAGACCGAGCCGCCGGCGTCGACCACCGCGCGGCGCAGCTTCCACAGCGTGGGATCGACGGTGTTTTCGGCGAGGATCAGAACCTTCACCATCCGCCCGGCGGTGGTTTCCCGCGCCCAGTCCAGGCCCGCGACGGTGGACGCGGTGAGCGCCTGGTGGAGATCCCCCGAGAGCTTGCGCTCGGCGTCGGCCGCGGAGACCGCGAACGCCGGAACCGAAGCCCCCAACGATGCGAGCAGGAGGATGGCGATTGAAAACACGCGACGCAGCTGGGGCATGGGAAGGATGCGCAAGGTAAATTCTTCGTAAGCCATTTCGGCCTCCGTGTGCTGTGACCTACCGCACACTTCGGCCCGAGTATGTTCTTGGCTCCGGCCCAAACCTGTGAGATTTCTCACACCGCCGGATTACAGCTGTAAGTCGATTACCGCTGTAATCGTTTTGCAGCCAGCTCACGTGGCGAGCCTCCGGGCTGGCTATCATTCGGTCATGGAACGGCAATTCGCGGAGCTCGCGCACGGGGAGCTGCTGGCGGCGCTGGCTTCGGAAGGGGGGGCCACGGTCCTCACCCCCAACCGCCGCCTCGCCCAGTCCCTGCGCGCCGATTTCGACCGGGCCCAATCCGCGTCGGGGCGAGACTCCTGGCCCACCGCCGACATCCTGCCGTTCGAGGCTTTCGTGCGGCGGGTGTGGGACGAGGCTCTCTACGCGCTCCCTGGTGGGCGCGTCCCCCTGCTGCTCTCCCCGGCGCAGGAGCAGGCGCTGTGGGAAGAGGCGATCGCCGGCTCCCGCCATGGCGGAGCCCTGGCCTCCCCGGCCGCCGCGGCCACCCAGTGCCGCCGGGCGTGGACGCTGGCCCATGCGTGGAGCTTGGCGGAGGAGTTGTCGCGTTATGAATTTGGGGAGGACGCCCAGGCCTTCAGCGAATGGTCGGCCCGTTATGCTCGCGCCACGCGCGAGCGCGCCATGACTGATGAAGCCCGCCTGGCGGGGGTGGTGGCTTCGTTCCTGGACGAGTCCGGCGTCAACCGCCCCGTGCAGCTCGTGCTCTACGGCTTCGACCTCGTGACGCCGCAGCAGCGCGGGCTGGTGGAGGCGCTGCAGGCGCGGGGCACGGCGGTGGGCCGGTCCCAGGCGTTGCCCCGCAGGGCCCGGGCGGTGCGCCGCGCCTTCGCCACCGTCAAAGAAGAGTGGGAGGAGGTCGCCTGCTGGGCGCGTGCGCGGCTGGAGGCCCATCCCGGCGCGCGCATCGGCATCGTGGTGCCGGACCTCGCGCAGTCCCGCAACCGGGTGATGCGTGCGCTGGCACGCGTGCTTCGCCCCGGTCATCCGATGCAGCGGGGGCCGCTGCCCTTCGACCTCTCGCTCGGCCTGGGCCTCGACCGCTATCCGATGATGGCCGACGCGCTCGGCATCCTGCGCCTGTGCGGGCGCGAGGTGGCGCTGGAGGAGGCCAGCCGCCTGGTGCGCTCGCCATTCTTCGGCGCGGGGCAGGCCGAAGCCGCGGCTCGCGCGCGTGCCGATGCGGCGTTGCGCGAGCGTGCCGCCCTCACAATCTCCCTGGAAAGCCTGGGACGCCTCGCCGCGGTGAGCCACGGGCCGCGCGCGGCGTCCCTCCTCGACCGCCTCTCCGACCTGGCGGAGTTCCGGCGCGCGTCGATGTTCGGCGCGAAGACGGCGTCCGAGTGGGCGCGCACCTTCTCGGAGGCGTTGCGCGTCGCGGGCTTCCCCGGCGACCGCGGCCTCGACTCGAGCGAGATGCAGTTGCTGGACAAGTGGCACGACCTCCTCGGCGACTTCGCGACCCTGGAGCGGGTCACCGGAAAGATGAAGCACGCGGAGGCCTGCGCGCGCCTCGAGCGCATGGCGCGCGAGACATTGTTCCAGGCCGAGGCGCTGGAGGCGCCGGTGCGCGTGCTCGGCATCCTCGAGTCCGCGGGGCTCACCTTCGACCACCTCTGGATCTCCGGTCTCACCGACGAGGCGTGGCCGCTGCCCGCGCGCCCCAACCCGTTCCTGCCGGTGGCGCTGCAACGGCGCGCGGGCATCCCCCATGCCGACGCCGCGTCGTCCCTCGAGCTCGACCGCCGCCTCACCGCCGGCTGGCTGCGTTCCGCCGGCGAGGTGGTGGTGAGCCATGCGCGCACCCACCAGGAGAGCGAGCTCGCCGCCAGCCCGCTCATCGCGCACCTGCCTGAAGCCACGCGCGAGGCGCTGGCGGTCCCCGCCTATCCCACCCTGCGCGACGCGATGCGCGGCACGGCAGCACTCGAGCGCGTCATCGACACCCACGGCCCCGAGCCCGCCACCCTGGTGCGCACCGGCGGCACCAGCCTCTTCAAGGACCAGGCGGCGTGCCCGTTCCGGGCGTTCGCGCAGCACCGGCTCGCCGCCCGCGAGCTCGCCGCGCCGCAGCCGGGGCTCGCCGCCCACGAGCGCGGCACGCTGGTGCACGAGATGCTGCGCGGCACATGGGAGGCGATCGGATCGCGCGCGCGCCTCGCGGCGCTCGGCGAGGAGGAGAAAAGCGCGCTCCTCGAGCAAAGCGCCCTGGAAGCGGTCGGCGTGCTGCGAAGGCGTCGCGCCGACGTCCTCTCCGGGCGCTTCGCGCGCATGGAGCAGCGTCGCCTGGTGGCGATCGCGCGCGACTGGCTCGAGCTGGAGGCCGCTCGCGCGGAGTTCGAGGTGGTCGCGGTGGAGCGCAAGACCCCGGTCACCTTTGGCGGCCTCACCGTCGAGGCGCGCATCGACCGCGAGGACCGGCTGGCCGACGGCGGCCGCGTGGTCATCGATTACAAGACCGGCAAGACCAAGGCGAACATCGCCGCGTGGCTGGGCCCGCGCCCCGACGATCCGCAGCTGCCGATGTACGCGCTCGCGAGTGGCGAGGACGTGCGTGGCCTGGCTTTCGCCCAGGTGCTGCCGGGCGCCATGCAGTTCTGCGGCCTCGCGATGGCGGCGGGCATGCTCCCCAAGGTCGCGACGCCCGACAAGGCGAGCGCGCGCCTCGACGTGCCTGCCGACTGGGGGGGCCTCACGGCGCAGTGGCGGCGCGGTATCGAGGGCCTCGCCGCGGAGTTCCGCGCGGGAGATGCGCGCGTGAGCCCCAAGGCGGGCGCCAAGACCTGCGAGCTCTGCGCGCAGAAGCCGTTCTGCCGCATCGCTTCCGGCGCCCGCGCGCCCGAAGCGGCCGGGGAAAGCGAATGAGCGCCCCGATCCCCGACGCCGAGGACCGGCGCCGCGCCCTCGACCCGACGAGATCCTTCATCGTCCAGGCCCCGGCGGGCTCGGGAAAGACCGAGCTCCTGATCCAGCGCTACCTCGTGCTGCTCGCCCGCGTCGAGCGGCCCGAGGAGATCGCCGCCATCACTTTCACGCGCAAGGCCGCGGGCGAGATGCGCGCGCGCGTCTTCGAGGCGCTGGCGGCCGCGCGCGGCCCGCGGCCGGATGGCGCCCACCACGGCGTCACCCATGACCTCGCGCGCGCGGTCCTGGCGCGCGATGCCGAGCTGGGCTGGAAGCTGCAGGAGAACGCGAGCCGCCTCAAGGTGCAGACCATCGACGCACTGTGCGTCTCGCTCACGCGGCAGATGCCGGTGCTGTCGCGCTTCGGCGCGCAGCCCGAGAGCATCGACGACGCGACGGCGCTGTACGCCGAGGCCGCGCGTGCCACCCTCGCCGCCCTCGAAGTCGAGGGCGATCCTGCCGCCGACGACATCGAGCACCTGCTGGTCCACCTCGACAACAACGTGCCGATGGCCGAAGGGCTCATCGCCAGCCTGCTCGCGAGCCGCGACCACTGGCTCCATGCCGTGAGCTCCACCCCCGATCGCGCCGCGTTGGAGGCCACGTTGTCCCGGGTCTGTGCCGACACCCTGCGACGGGCGGGCGCGATGATGCCCGTGGGAATGGTCCTGCCGGGCGATGACGACGTGCCCGGCTGGCGCGCGATCGCCGCCACCTACCTCACGCAGAAAGGGAGCTGGCGCGCGAAGGGCGTTCCCGAGGCGATGCGCGCCACCCCGGGCCTCGAGGAGCTCCTCGGCGAGGTATGCGAGTTGCCCGACACCTGCTACACCGAAGCGCAATGGGAAGCGCTCAGTGCCATCACGCGCCTCATGCCGCGCGCGACCGCCGAGCTCAAGCTCGTCTTCGAGCGCCGCGGCCAGGCGGACTTCGTCGAGATCTCCCAGGCGGCGATCCGCGCGCTGCACACCGATGAGGGGCCGACGGATTTGCTGCTGGCGCTCGACTACCGCATCCGTCACCTGCTGGTGGACGAGTTCCAGGACACGTCGTACACGCAGGAGGAGCTGCTGAAGCGCCTCACCTCCGGCTGGGAGGAGGGCGACGGCCGCACGCTGTTCCTGGTGGGCGACCCGATGCAGTCGATCTACCGCTTCCGCCAGGCGGAGGTGGGGATCTTCCTCGCGGCGCGCGAGCACGGGCTGGGCAGGGTGGCCCTGGAGCCGCTCACGCTTCGCGCCAACTTCCGCTCGCGCGCCGGCCTCGTCGATTGGGTCAACGCCGCCTTCGGTACGGTGATGCCGCCCGCCGACGATCCGGTTTCGGGCGCGGTGAGATACGCGCCTTCCGCAGCGGTGCATCCCCATGCCGGGCCCGCTGTGGAGGTGCACGCGTTCTACGGCGAAGACCTCGCCGGCGAGGCGCAGCGCGTCGCCGACGTCGTGCGCGGCGCGCTGGCGGCGCCGGGCAAGGACGGCGCGCCTGCCACCGTGGCCATCCTGGTGCGCTCGCGCTCGCATCTTGCCGGGATCGTTCCGCGCCTGCGCGCCGAGGGCTTGCGCTTCCAGGCGGTGGAGATCGAGGGCCTCGGGCAGCGGCCCGTGGTGCGGGACCTCCTGTCGCTCACCCGCGCGCTCGCGCACCTGGCCGATCGCATCGCCTGGCTCGCGGTGCTGCGCGCGCCGTGGTGCGGGCTCTTGCTGCGCGACCTCGAGGTCCTGGTGGGGGAGGATCGCCGGGCGCCCCTGTGGGACCGCATCCACGATCCGGCGGTGCGCGCCGCGTTGAGCGAGGATGGTGAGGCCCGGCTCGCGCGCCTCGCCACGGTGGTGTCCGAGTTGTGGGAGCAACGCGCGCGCGGCAGCCTGCGCGACGCGGTGGAGGGCGCGTGGCTCGCCCTGGGAGGCCCCGCGTGCGTCACCGACGCTACGGACTTCGAGGATGCCGAGGCCTACCTGGACCACCTCGAGGCCTCGGAGGAAGCCGGGCGCCTCGCGTCGCTCGACGCGTTCGAGGCGGGGCTCGAGCGCCTCTTCGCCGCGCCCGACCTCGCCGCCGCGCCCACGCTGCAGGTGATGACCGTCCACCGCGCCAAGGGCCTCGAGTTCGACACCGTGGTGCTGCCGCGGCTGGGCGCCACGCCGAAGCGCGACGACCGGGGCCTCTTCATGTGGATGGAAGTCGCCCACGGCATGCTGCTCGCGCCGATGAATCCCAGCGGGGCCGTCGCCGACCCGATCTACGAGTTCCTCAGCAAGCTCGACCGGGCCCGTGCCGAGCACGAGGATGGCCGTCTCCTCTACGTGGCGGCCACGCGCGCGCGCTCGCGCCTGCACCTGATGGGGGATTGCCGTCGCACCCCCGAGGGCACGGCGAAGGAGCCCGCCCGGGGCACGCTGCTCGCGCGCCTCTGGCCCACGGTGTGCCATGCGTTCGGCGCGGCGCCGCCCGCCGCGGCACGGGCCATCGCGCCAGCGCTGTCGCGTGCCCCGGACCTGGAGCGCCTGTCAGCCCCTCCGGCCTTTGCGCTGCCACCGCCCTTCGACTGGAGCCCCGCGCAGGCCGACCGCGCCCGCGAGGCGATCGAGTTCTCCTGGGCGGGGCGAACCGCGCGCGAGGTCGGAAGCGTGGTG
>JBBQBW010000090.1:0-7871 GCA_038318025.1 Burkholderiales bacterium
CTACGGCGTGGACGTGAAGTACCGCGCCGGTTTCTGGGGCGGGCGGCCGCTGAAGACCCGCATGAAGGAGCTCTGCGAGGCGCTGGGCGAGCTGGGCGTCTGGGTGCGGCTGCACTATGTTTACCCCTATCCCCACGTCGATGAGGTGATTCCGCTCATGGCATCGGGGAAGATCCTGCCCTACCTCGACGTGCCGTTCCAGCACGCGAGCCCGAGGATCCTGAAGCTCATGAAGCGCCCGGCCTCGAGCGAGAGGAACCTCGAGCGCATCCGCGGCTGGCGCGAGGGTTGCCCCGACATCACCATCCGGTCGACCTTCATCGCCGGCTTCCCCGGCGAGACCGAGAGCGAGTTCGAGGAGCTGCTGCAGTTCCTGCGCGAGGCGCGCCTCGACCGCGTGGGCTGCTTCGCCTACTCCGACGTCGAGGGCGCGAAGGCCAACGAGCTGCCCGACCCGGTGCCGCTGGAAGTGAAGGAAGAGCGCCGCGATCGCTTCATGGCGCTGCAGGCGGAGATCTCGCACGAGAAGCTGGCGGAGAAGGTCGGCCGCCCGATGCGCGTGCTGGTGGAGGAGATGCAGGGCTTCACCGCCATCGCCCGCAGTGCCGCCGACGCGCCGGAGATCGACGGCGTGGTGCGGGTGGAGGGAGCCAAGGAGGCCCGGCCCGGCGACTTCCTCGAGGTCGTCATCACCGGCTCCGATGCCTATGATCTCGATGCGAGGCTTGCCGCCAGTCCTTAGGACGCGCCGGGGATCGGATCACGGCTTCGAACGCGGATCGATGAACCACACGTTGGCGATGAGCGAGCCGACCACTTCATAGACGACCACCACTTCCAGCGGCTCGCGGCCCAGGCTGGTGGCGCGCTCGTGGTCGATCACGTAACGGCCCAGCACCGCGCGTTCGAGGATGCGGGCGTTCAGGCCCTCGCGAACGAAGGTATTTGTTGCGTAGTGTTCCCCCATCGCCGCGATGCCCTCGATGCGCGGCTTCTTATCCGGAAAGTCGAAGACGCGGATGTCCGGGGAGTAGGTCGCGAGGAAGGCCGCGAGGTCGCGCGCGTTGTAGGCGTCGAGCTGGCGCTCGATTACGTCCTCGGCTGATCGCGCCGCGCGTGGTGGGGAGTCGCTATCCAGGACCTTCGCGCCGGTCGCGAACCAGGCGCGCTGGATCATCCCCTCGGCCACCTCGTACACGCAGAGCATCTCCAGCGTGCCGCGCCCTTCGTGGAAATTGCGCACGATGCGCTCGACATCGATCACCTTGTCGCCCCAGCACATGCGTCCCAGCAAGATGGCGTGCAGGTCCGGCTCCGCGAAGCGCGCGGCGAACCGCGGCTCCATCTCTTTGCGGCCCCGGGCCAGGACCTCGCCGCCGAAAGTGCGCTGCTCCGCATCGGGCGCGTAGGTCGCGAGCAGCGCGGGAAGGTCCCTCGCGTTGTAGGCCGCAAGCTGGGCCTGCACCACGTCGGTGGCGTCCGCGCTCATGCGGCCGGCCCCGAAGCCGGAAGCTCGAACCAGAACGTCGTGCCCTCGCCACGCACGGTGGTGAAGCCGATCTCGCCGCCGAGCCGGTCGATGATGGACTTGCAGATGGAGAGCCCCAGCCCGGTGCCGCCCACTTCGCGGGTGTCGGAATTGTCTGCCTGGGCGAACTTCTCGAAGATGCGCGAGCGGAATTCGTCGGGGATGCCGCCGCCATGGTCGGTGACGCTCACCCGGATGCGCTCGCCGGAGCGCTCCGCCGCCACCTCGATTCCGCCGCCCTCGTTAGAGAACTTGGCGGCATTGGACAGGAGGTTGGCCATCACCTGCATCAGGCGGTCGGAGTCGGCCCGCAGCCACGCGCGCGGCACCGGCTCGGCCAGCCGGATGGTGGCGTGCTCGCGCGCCGCATAAGGCTGGTTCAGCTCCACCGCCTCCACGAGGAACGGGGCCAGCTCGAACTCCATGTCGCGGAAGGCGAGCGCACCTGACTCGATGCGCTCGGTGTCGATCACGTCGTTCACCAGCATCGCCAAACGCTCGCTGTTGCGCCAGGCCATGTCGATGAAGGTCTTCGCGGTAGCGGGAATCTCGCCCATTTCGCCCTCGCGCAGGAGCTCGAGCGAACCCATGATGGCGGTGAGCGGCGTGCGCAGCTCGTGGCTCACCTTGGCGATGAACTCGCTCTTCAGTCGCACCAGCCCCTCGCGCTCGGAGACGTCGCGCGCCACCGCAACCAGCCGCGGCAGGCCCGCCTCCTGGCGCATCTCAGCGAGCGAGAACTCGAGGTCGAACCTGGTGCCGTCCTTGCGCTGCGCCGGGAAGACGAGGGCGCGCTGCCCGAGCACCCTGGACTTCTCGCCGGCGAGGAAGGCCCGGGTGGCGCGCGCGTTGGCATCGCGCAACGCCTCGGGGATCATCAGGCTCACGGGCTTGCCGATCAGCTCGCCGGGGCCGAAGCCGAACAGGCGCTCGGCCGCGGGATTGGTGAACTCGATGGTGCCATCAGGCTTCATCACGATGATGCCGTCGCCGAGGCTGCTGTAGAGCTCGCGCAGCACTTTCTCCCGCCGGCCCAGCTCCTCGGCCTGGTCCCGCGCGAGGCGCTCGGAGGCCATCAGCCGCTGGGCCACGGGGCGGACCTGGGAGGAGACGAGGAGAGCGGCGGCGAGAGCCAGGGCGAGGAGCCATTTCCACCACTGCGTGAACTGCTCGCGAAGCGGCGCGTAGTACTCCTGGGCGTCGATCTTGAGCACCACGCCGAGCCCCACGTCGCTCACCGGCGCGTAACCCGCGATCACCTGCTCGCCGCGGTAGTCGGGTGCGATTGCCACTCCAGACTTGCCGCCCAGCCCCAGCGCCGAGGGTACGCCGCGGTATTCTTCCCAAAGCGGCGCGTAGCGCGGCGTCGCATGGAAGCGATGGGGGAAGCACGCCGTGCGGTTGGCTTCCGCGGCGCACAGCAACCACTCCGCGGTGCGGCCCAGCGCAGCCACGTCGAACTGCAGCCGCGGCAGCACCTCGAGCAGCTGCTCGGTGACGACATGGCCCAGCGTCGCGCCGCCCCGCTCGACCGGGGTGCGGGCGCGCAGGTAGAAGCCCTCGTTCCAGAGCAGCGCGACGGTGGCGCCCAGGCCCTCGAGTGGCGCTTCCAGCGGCACCGGGCCCAGCAGGGTGCCGCTCGTGGCGATGGTCCTCGCCAACGCATCCTCGAACGCAATGCCGCTGAAACCCGAGGCGAGGAAAGTCTCGCCCTCCGCGGCGATGGCGGCCGCGAGCCGCGGCGAAGGGGCCGCCGCCCAGGCCGCGAGCTGCTCGCGCACGACCGGCCGGGTCGAGACGATGGCGGCGCGGGTCACGCGATTCTGGAACAGGTTCAACAGGATCGCGGTGCGGTCGCTCACCGCTTGCTCGAGGCTCGCGCGCACCGTGCGCTCGAGGTTGCGCTGGATCAGCGAGAGGCCCGCGGTGCTCATCGCGAGTGACACCATCAGCAGGATGCCGAGCGTGAGGATCAGGATCTTCTCGTCCTCGTGGCGCTCGTAGACCGCCCCGTACCATCCGGCGCGCGCGATGAGTGCCAGCAGCGACACGCCGATGGCGATGAAGCCCGTGGCGCTCGCCACCGGCATCCACCCGAGGCGGTAGTTCGGCACCAGCGCTTCGGGGGCGATGTCGTAGCCGATCAGCGACACCATGCCGAGGGCGAGCAGTGCCCCGGCGAGGAGCTGGACCACCAGGGCGCGGATGCGGTCGCCGGGTTGGTCGAAGGTGAAGGCGAGGAGCCCGGTGAGCACGAACGCCGTCGCCGTCGGCAGCGACATGCGCCCGCGCGCGACGTCGAGGGAGCGCAGGTCCTCGTGCTCGAGCCTTATGTCGAGCCACAGGGGCCGCACCTCGAGGACCTGGATGGCGATGGCGGCCAGCCCCAGGACAACCAGCGTGATGGCGCCCCCGCGGCGCACCCGCTGGCTTCGCGGGGTGGCGCCGAGGGCCGCGAACAGCGTGATGCCGGAGACGATGAGCCCGATCGCCGTCGGCGGCACCATCGGGTACGTTCCCTTCACCATGAGGAGCAGCGCGCGCTCCCCGGTGATCCATCCCGCCAGGATGGTGACGCCCAGGGCCAGCACCGCCAGCGCCGGCACCAAGACCGCGAGGCGCGAGGGCCAGTCGCTCAGGGCTTTTGCCATGATCCCTTGCGCGTCATCGTGCCCCACGTGGCCTGGGAGTTGCGCAGGTACCGGGTGAGGCCCACCAGTCGCCAGAAGGTGATGAGCTGGCGGTAGCCGAGGTTTTCCGCGATGGCCGTGAGCACCAGCGCCGCCATCTGCGAATAGCGCGGGTAGAGATGGAAGGACAGCTCCTCCAGCACCAGCGCGCTCACCGACAGCAGGAAACCGAGGGAGAAGGCGAGTGCGAGGAAGGCCACGAACGCGACCCCGGAGATTCCGCCCACGAGCCACATCACCAGCATGAAGACGTAGCCCGCCACCTCGATCACCGGCCCATAGCATTCGAAGATGGCGAAGAACGGGAAGGCGATCCGCCCGGCCGCGCCGCCCGACTTCCAGAACAGGCCCGAGTTCAGGTGCAGGCTCTCGGCGAGGCCACGCTGCCACCGGATGCGCTGGCTCTTGAGGATCGCGAGGGATTCCGGGGCCTCGGTCCAGCAGATGGGATCGGGAATGAAGTGGATCGCATAGGGCTCGTTCCTCTCGCGCATCACGCGGTGGAGCCGCACCACCAGCTCCATGTCCTCGCCGAGCGACTTCGAGCGGTAGCCGCCGGCGGCCACCACCGCGTCCTTGCGGAACACGCCGAAGGCGCCGGAGATGATCAGCACGGCATTCAGCGTAGCCCAACCGAGGCGGCCGAAGAGGAAGGCGCGCAGGTATTCCACGATCTGCAGGAGCGCCAGGAAGTTGCGCGGCAGGGCCACGTGCTCCATGTGGCCGTCCGAGACGGTGCAGCCGTTGGCGATCCGGACCGTGCCGCCGGTTGCGACGGTGGTCGGATCATCGAGGAAGGGCTCCACCACGCGCCGAAGGCTGTCGCGCTGCAGGATCGAATCGGCGTCGATGGCGCAGAAGAGCGGCGAGCGCGAGGCGTTGATGCCGGCGTTCAGCGCGTCGGCCTTGCCGCCGTTCTCCTTGTCCACGACGCGCAGGTTGGCGTGCTTGCGCGACTGGTAGATGGCGCGCACCGGCTGTGCCTTGAGGCGCTGCCAGTAGGCCTCGGGGAACACCTCCAGGTCGAAGGCCGCGCGCAGCGCCGCCATGGTGCCGTCCTTCGAGCCGTCGTTGATCACCACCACCTCGAAGTCGGGGTAGTCGAGCTGCAGCAGCGAGCGCACCGAGCTCGCGATCGACACCTCCTCGTTGTAGGCGGGCACCAGCAGCGACACCGGTGGCTCGAAGCCGGAGTAGGCCGGCGGCAGGTTCTCCAGCGGCCGGATCGCGAGCTGCCGGCGCAGTGTCGGGATGGCGAGCAGGTTCAACCCGATGTACCCCAGGTTGATGAGGACGAAGTAGAGGAGGAAGAACCACTCCAGGGCCTGGATCACGGTGCTCACGCGAGTTTCCTTTCGGCCATCACGTGGTCGAGCATGTCGGCGGCGAAGGCGTCGCGGACATGGTCGCGCAGTCCCAGCAGTTCCTCCTGCGTGAGGCCGTGGAGCTGCGAGAGGGCCTGGGCCGCGTGGTAGCGCACCCACCAGGTCGGGTCGCGCAGCAGCGTCAGCAGCAGAGCGAGCTCGCGGGAGCCGCCGATGCGCCCGAGCGCCCGAGCGGCAGCCATGCGTACCCGCCAGTGGGCGTGGCGCGCGGCGCCGCGCGCGTGGGGCAGGTCGGCGGCATCCTCGGCGCAGTCGAGCGCCGCGCCGATCACCTGGGGGTCGGTGCTGGTGGCGAGCCATTCGCGCACCGCGGCGGAAACCTTCTCGCGATGGCCGAATCGCGCCAGCTTCACCAGCCGCTCCAGGCCCTCGACCGGCGGGGCGACCAGCATGCGCAGGAGGGGAGCCGTGACGAGCGCGGGCCCGAGCTCCAGCAGGATGCTGCCGACCCGCGCGATCGACCAGTCCGCGCGCAGCACCAGGTCGCGGGCGAGGAGGTCCAGGGCGCGCCGCGGCTCGATGCGCAGCAGGGCGCGGGCGGCGGCGAAGGAGAGCACCGGGTTCGGGCCGCGCGCCAGGACCTCGAGCGTGTTCCACGCCCGCTCCTCCTGGAGGTGGCCGAGCGCCGTGATGGCGATGAGCCGCAGCCGCAGCGAGCGCTTCTCTAGCAGCTCGACCACACGCCGGTCGATGCCGTGGTCGCGCAGCAGCTGCGCGAGCTGCTCGGCGGCGGCGCCGCGCAGCGACTCCTGGAAGTGGTTCCAGAGCGAGAGGAAGTGCGGCAGGTCCACGTGGGCGATCGGCGGCAGTCGCGCGCGGGCCGGATCGTCGACCGCCTCGTGGAACGCGGCGCGCCAGGCGACAGCGCGGCGCGCGAAGCGCCGCTCGCGCATCGTGCGGCGCACGCGCAATGCCGCGATGGCGACCAGCAGCGCGATGGCCGAGGTGAGCGCGCCCACCGTCACGATCACCGCGAACAGCAGGTCGAGGTCAGAAGAGGAAGCGCGTCCCAAGTCGGAGGCTGCGGCGAGTGTAGAGGTCGCCCTGTTGCTGCCAGGCCCATTCCAGGACGAGGCCCCAGCGCGGCGCGACCTCGAATCCCGCCGTGAGGGTGACATTGCGCACGTCGCTGGCGATGAGCCCCTGCGGCGGGACGTTCTCCACCTCGCGACCCCGGGAGGCGGAGATGCCCGCCTGCGTGAGTTCGTTGCGATACCAAGAGGCGGCGAGGCGGTGGGTCGGCGACCAGGCGCCGCCATCGGGTTTCGCGAGGTAGAGCGTGTATGCGTAACGCCAGTCGCCGCGGTATTTCTCCACGGTGGCGATGGCGGTGCGGACGTCGGATGCCGAGTAGCGGGCGGACTTCAGGCCGCCGCTGGCGACCCAGCCGTCGCCGAGGGGAAGTGCCAGCTCGCCCAGCAACGTGCCGCGCGGAAGCACGCGATGGGTGGAGCTGCCGGTCGCCTCGACGTGCAGCGTGGGGCCCTTGGGGACGAGCGGGAGGTAGGCTCCCGCGATGAGCTCGCGGTCGCGCAGGCCGAATCGCTCGGTGGCGCGCGCTCCGGCAATGAAGGCCTGCCCGGGCGCCGGGCGCCAGGCGAGCTGGGCCAGGGCCTCGCGCCAGCCGTCGTAGCCGTGGTCGAGGGACTCGCGGGCGCCTTCCACCCGCAACTCCAATGGGGGACGCTCCTGCGCCTGGGCGGCGACGGCGCCGCAAGCGAAGAGCACCGCGAGGGCGCGCCTCACGCGGGCGGCACCAGGCGGCGGATGCGCGCCTTCAGCTCCGATGGCTGGAAGGGCTTGAGGATGTAGTCGTTGGCGCCCATGTCGAGCGCCTTCACGATGTCGCCCTCCTGGCTCTTGGCGGTGAGCATCACCACCGGAACGGTCTTCCATTCGGCGTGGGCCTTGATGGCGGCGAGGATGTCGTGGCCGGTGGCGTGGGGCAGCATCACGTCGAGCATCACCAGGCGCGTGGGCGGGCCCTGGGCGATGCGCTCGAGGGCCGAGCGGCCGTCGCGCATCAGCGTGACGAGGAAGCCTTCGCGCTCGAGGATGAAGACCAGCAGCTGCCCGATGTCGCCGTCGTCCTCGACCACCAGCGCGGTGCGCTGGACGGCGGTGCCCGGCGGCACCGAAGTCACCGTTACTTCTGGCGCACCAGCTTCTTGTCGACGATGCGCACGGCGTCGCCGACTCGGTAGCTGGTGGGATTGTCGTAGTTGAAGGTGCGGGTTGCGCCGGAACCGTCCATCTTCACCACCACCT
>JBBQBW010000091.1:0-7863 GCA_038318025.1 Burkholderiales bacterium
TTTCCGAATGCCATCGGCCAGGTGACCCACGTGGTTAACCCGGCGGGCGAGATATCGAAAAACCAGTACGACACCGCCGGTCGTCTCAACAAAACCTACGACGGCCTGGGCCAGGTGGTGGAGTTCGTCTACAACACCGCCGGCCAGATGACGGCGCACAAGGACCAGAAGGCGAACACCACCAGCTACACGTACAACAACCTGGGTCTGGTCGACACCAAGACCGACGCGCTCCTCAATAGCGAGAGCTATGCCTACGGCGCCAACGGCATGCTCTCCCGCATCACCGATCGCAAGGGGCAGGTGACCGGCATCGCGTATGACTTTTTGAACCGCGTGAGCCAGGTCGGCTTTGGGGCCACCGCCGCCAACCCCACCACGTACACCTCCACCATCGGCTACACCCTCGACGACGGGGACCGGGCGACCACGATCACCGACTCGGCCAATGGCGACATCGGGCGCACGTACGATGATTTCGATCGCTTGACGCAGGAGGTGACGGCCGAGGGGACGGTCAACTACACCCACGATGCCGCGGGCCGGCGCGCCACGATGACGGTGGCGGGGCAGACGCAGGTGGTCTATACCTGGGACAACGCCAATCGGCTGACCCACATCATCCAGGGCACGGACGTGGTGCAATTCGCTTATGACAATGCCAACCGCCGCACGAGTACGACGCTGCCCAACGGCGTGGTTCAAGCGTACGACTACGACAACGCGAACCAGCTCCTCTCGATCACGTACACGAAGGGGGCGGCCACGATCGGGGACCTGGTGTACAGCTACGACCTGGCGGGCCGGCGCGTGAAGGTGTCAGGGACGATGGCGGCGACCCTCCTGCCGGCAGCCGTGCCCTACGCCACCTACAACGTGAACAACCAGCTCACGAGCTGGGCGGGCACGAGCCACTCCTATGATCTCAACGGCAACCTCACCTACGACGGCGCGAAAACTTTCGCGTGGAATGCTCGTGATCAGTTGAGTGGATTAAGCGGCGGCGTCACCGCGAGTTTTGCTTACGACGCCACGGGGAGGAGGCGAAGCAAGACGATCGGCTCGGTGCAGACCGGGTTCTTGTACGACGGGTTGAATTTTGTGCAGGAGCTCACGGGCAGTACTGTCAACGCGAATCTGCTCACGGCCGGTATCGACGAAGTGTTCATGCGGAAGGAGACGGGGGCAATCCGTCATTTCATGAGCGACGCGCTAGGGAGTGTCGTGGCACTGACGGACGCGGCCGGCACTTTGCAGACCCAGTACAGCTATGAGCCGTATGGGAAGGCAACGACTAGCGGCGCGGCGGACGCGAACTCCCAGCAATTCACGGGACGGGAAGAAGATGGCCCGCTTGCCTTCTATAGAGCACGATACTTTTCTCATGCAAGCGGACGTTTCACCTCGGAGGATTCGGAAGGCATCGCGGAGGGCCCCAACTTCTACCAATACACGGGGGGCGATCCCATCAACCTGACAGACCCGCTCGGGCTATGGGCCGTCGGAGATTCATTGAACCAAGACCTTGTTGATGGCTTTACAGGCCTCGGTGATGGGGCCTCTGTCGGAATCACACGCGCTGTGCGCGGGTACTTCGCCTACGGCACGGTCGACACGTGCTCATTTGCGTATGCAACTGGCAATTTGATGGCCTTTTCCATCGGCATAGGGCGCCTTAGTTACGCAGGTCATGCCGCTTGGGGTGCGGCCAGCGCAGGCTCCGGCGCGGCGGCAAGCGCGTATCGCTCAAGCCTGAGAGCTCGATACGGCGGCGGCCCATCGCTCAGGCCCTATGATCCTAAGAGGCATGGGAACGATGATGTGCGCCAGCGTATTGGGGCTGGAAAGACGAACAAGACGGCAAATTCTTGGGGAACAGGAGCTGCGGGCGCTGGCGCTGCTGGTGGTGCTGGTTGTGGGTGTCCTTGAGAATGAAGACCTACCCGATCCTCGTTAATGGGAGACTGCTGGCCTTCGAGATTGGCAACACTTGGACCTTCCGCTCAATCATTGCATTCACGCTTAGACGAATTGAGGGCGTTTCCCACGTTAGGTTGCAAGCGCGTTGGGGCTCCGCAGATGAGGTGAGGGTGGCCTTCCTGTATCGCGGTACGCCATTCATTGTCTGGGAGCCGTATGGAGACAACGATCGCTATTGGATTGGGCCGCGGACGCTTGATGACGGGGCGCCCGCGTTCGATGATATCGAGCGTGCGTTTCGTTCGGCTGGGCCACTTCCTTGGTTGCTTAGACGTTTTCATCAGGGATTGGGCCGAAAACAGTGACTTCACATGCAGGGAAAGATGGCTTTCCCCATGTGATTTCAACATTTTCGATACGTGCGAACAGGGACGGAAGGCGGGATGTGGGGAAGGTGGTGGCATGGCCGGGAGCGTGCTGTGCGACGTCGCAAGTGCGAACAGCCGCGAAAACGGACCAGTCCCGTCAGGCGTAACCGGTGATCCGGGTCGGACTGACTGAAGTTCGCGATGACTGCGTTTTGGGCAAGCGAGTCACATACCCACCCCTTTGTGCCGCGTCATCCTGCATTCATCGGACGCGCGTATTCCAGGCCTCGGCCTGACGTCTTGAACAATCAGAGCTCTCCTTCTGTGGGATGATTGCGCGCGCCGTAATCCGGGGAAACACAAAATGCTTGGCCAACTATTCATGCGACTCAAGGCGGTCCATCGCGCCGCCACGCAGGAAGAACGCGAGGCGGTCTATCGCTTCCGCTACCGCGTATACGTCGAGGAGCTGCACCGCGAGCTGGGCGGCGTGGATCACGAGCGGCGCATGGTCCGCGATTCCGAGGACGACCAGCCCTACACCCACCACTTCTATGTGGGCTCCCTCGACGCCATCGAGGGCGTGGTTCGCGTTCGCGTGTGGGGTCCCGGCGAGATGCCGGAAGCGTTCGCGAAGAAGCTCTCGATGCATCTCTTCGGCCCCGCGCAGGCGAGGCTCCGGACCTCCGAGATCGGCCGCTTCATGATCGATCCCCGGCGGCGGGGCTCTCTGGTGCTGCCGTCGATGGCCCGCCACACCTACGAGTTCCTTGCCGGCGAGGCCAAGGTCGACCTCTCGTTCTGTTATTCCCGTCCCGGCATGGTCGACTACTACCGTCGCCTCGGCTCGCGCCCCTATGGCGCCGATCTCTTCGAGGAATCCGAGGGCATGGAGGTGCCCCTGGTATCGGTGCTCTCGGACCACGCCTACTACCGCCAGGTGGGCTCGCCGATGGCCCCGTGGATCAAGAAGTATTTCGGTCCCGGGAAGCGCGCGCAGGTCGATACCCGGGATTTCGCCCACCTCTTCGACGATGATGTTCAGCGCGTCATCACCGACCGTCGCACGGTCTGGAGCGAATTCAGCACGGCTCTCCACGCGGCCCCGAGCGAGGGGAAATTCCTTGACGGCATTCCCGAGGACACTCTGCGCCGCCTGATGAAAAGTGGCTGCATCCTGGACGTCCCCGAAGGCAAGCTCATCACCCGCGAAGGGCACAAGGAGCGCGAGCTCTACATCGTACTGAGCGGGCAAGTGGAAGTGTTCCGCGGCGACCAGGTGATCGCGACGCTTGGCAGCGGCGAAGTCTTCGGCGAGATGGCGTTCTTCCGCTACGAGGGCACGCGCTGGGCGTCGGTGAGAGCCACTCGCGCGAGCCGCATCGTGGCGCTGCGGCGCAAGTGGATCGACGACCTCGGCCGCTCGGACCCGAATGGCGCGCGCGCGATCCTCTTCAACCTGGCGAGGGTGCTCGCGGAGCGGGCGGCGACGGCGGTTGCGGCCTAGGGTAGTGGACACCGCGGAGCTTCGCTCTCGGCTGGCCCGCACGGAGCTGCTGCAGGGCGCGCCTTCCGAAGTCGTGGCGGCCTGCGCGAACCTGGCAACGCGGGTCGACGTAGCTCCGGGCGAGGCGCTGATCCTCGCGGGTTCGCGCTCCGGTTCGCTCTACTTCCTGTTGAGCGGCACCGTGGAGGTTCGCCTTCGCGGCGCCAACGACACGACGGCTTCGCTGGCGCGACTCGGGGAGGACGAGGTGCTGGGGGAGATCCAGGTCGTCACCGGGCAAGCCGCCACCACCGACGTGGTCGCGATCACGCCTTGCGTCGCCCTCAAGATCGATGGCGGCCTCATGCGCATCATCGCGGAGGGGTTCGCGTCCTTCGACGAACGGCTCGCGCAGCTCGCCAGCCGAAGGTTGCGCAAGCTCGTCTTCCACCGGGCGGCGGCGGACCTGCTCGAGGGCGTGCAGCCCGCGCTGCTGGACGAATTCATCGCCGGCGCCAACGAAGTCACGTTGCGCCGGGGCGAGAGCCTCTTCGACCAGGGCGATGCGGCCGACGCCTGGTACGTGCTGACCAGCGGGCGCCTGAGCGTCAACGAGGAATCCGCCGGAGAATCGCGCCGGGTCGCCGACCTCCTGCCCGGCGCCAGCGTCGGCGAGATGGCGCTGATCACGGGCGGCGAGCGCAATTCGAGCGTGAGGGCGGAGCGGGCGGCGTCGCTGATGCGCGTGTCGCGAGCCAGTTTCGAGCGCTTCGCCGACCAGCACCCGGCGTTTGCGCGGCGCCTCATGGCGACCGTGGTACGGCGCCTTACGGACAAGACGGCCGCGCGCCGGGGCGGGGGCACGCTCATCGTGGTCGTGGTGCGCGCGTCGGATAGCCCGGTGCTCGAGACGGCGCTGGGGCAGTTGGGTATCGCCCTCCGGGCCATGGCGCAAGCGGCGGTGTGCACGCGAACCGATTTCGAAACGGCCGTCGGCTCGAGGATCGACCCGGCCGCGAGCGAGACGCACCCCCTCTGGAGCCGCTTCGACGTCTGGCTGGAGGAGGCGCAGCGCGAGCATCCGCTGGTGGTGGTGGATGCCGGCCATGCTGACGATGCGTGGCGCCGGGAGTGCCTCCTGAACGCTGATCGATGCCTGTGGCTCGCCGAGCCCGTCGCCGACGGCGAGCCGCACCCGCCACCGGCCTTGCGAGCCGCGCTTCACGCCGCGCGGCTTCAAGCACAGCGACTACCCTGGTGGCTGGTGCTTGCCCACCCGGCGGGCACGCGAGCGCCGCGGAACACGCGCGCCTGGCTCGATGGGGAAGACTTCGATCGCCACTTCCACCTCCGGCTCGACGACGGGCAGGCGATGGAGCGCACCGCTCGCCTGCTGGCGGGCAAGGGAAACGGAGTCGCGCTTTCCGGCGGCGGCGCGCGGGCCTTTGCGCACATCGGCGTCCTCAAGGCCTTCGTCGAGCTCGGCATCCCGATCGACTGCATCGGGGGCACCAGCATGGGTGCCATCCAGGCGGGCATGTTCGCCATGGGCCTTTCGATCGACGCGATGCGCCAGCTCAACCTCGAGGTGGTGGAGCAGCGGCCGTTCGAGGAATACACGCTGCCGGTGGTGGCCGTGGTGGCATCGAAACGCCGCGACGCCAGCATCCGGCACTCCTTTGGCGACGTGCGGATCGAGGACCTGTGGATCCCCTATCTCGCAGTCTCCACCGACCTGCGCGCCGCGCGGCCCGTGGTGCACGAGCGCGGCTCGCTCGGCGTTGCGGCGGGCGCCAGCTCGTCGATCCCGGGCGTGCTGGTGCCGGTGCTCGACGGCGAACGCATCCTGGTCGATGGCGGAATCGTCGACAACATGCCCGTGAGCTGGGTCAGGCAACGCAGCGGCGGCACCCAGTTTGGCGTGAAGGTGGCGCCCGACGACGACCTGCTCGCGCCCGCCGGCGGATTCCCTTCAGCCTGGAAGGTCCTTTGGCATCGCGTGATCCCCGGGCTTCCACGCCTCGTCACACCCCGCCTGGGCGACATCCTGGTGCGCACCATGACCGTGGGCAGCGCCGAGCGCATGGCGGACGCGACCCGCAGCGTGGACGTGCTGATCGAACCCGAGGTCTCGAAGATCGGGATGCTGCAGTTCAAGGCGATCGACTCGCTGATCGAGCTCGGCTACGCGGCGGGGATTGCCGCGCTGCGAGCATGGCAGGCGCGGGCGCGTGGAGACGGGCGCTGAAGAGCTAGGGGGCGGCACGGCCGCTAGTCCTCCTCGTCGTCCTTCGCGGGAGGACGGCGCACGTCGGCGTAGGCGGGCGTCCTGTCGAAGACCTCCTTCACGTACGAGCAGGCCGGGATGATCATCCGCTGCTCGCGCCGCGCCATCTCGACCACGGCGGCTACCAGGCCGGGCGCGACATCTCCGCCGCGCATCTCCGGTGCGACATAGGTGTGGTCGACGAACATGTCCTTGCCCGCCATCGAATAAGTGAGCTCGGCCACGTGCTTGCCGCTTGCGTCGTGGAGGAAGAACTTGCCGCCCTTGTCGTTCGTCTCGTGGCGGATGTCGTCTCGGGTCATTCGAGGCTCCTGGCTGGAGGCGGCCTGCGGCCGCCGGGGAATGGTTTACGATGCGCCGATCGTGATGGATAGACAACCCGGAGGACAAAAGATGCCCGCGTATGTGGTTGCCGAAGTCGAGATCGTGAATCCCGAGGGCTACAAGGCCTATTCCCAGCAGGTGCCGGCGACCATCGAGAAGTACGGCGGCCGCTTCCTGGTGCGCGGCGGCAAGGCCCACGTTCTCGAGGGAGATTGGCCCGAAGTTCGCCGGGTGATCATCGAGTTCCCCACGCTCGATGCCGCGCAGAAGTGGTGGGATTCAACCGAGTACGCGGAACCCAAGAAGATGCGTCGCGCGACCAGCAAGGGCCGGCTGATCCTGATCGAGGGCGCTTCCTAGGCCCAGTCCCGCGGCGGCATCAGGATCTCGTAGAGCTTCGCTTCCGGGGAGCCCGCCTCGGGCTTCCAGTCGTAGCGCCACTTCACGATTGGCGGCAGCGACATCAGGATCGATTCGCTCCGTCCGCCCGACTGCAGGCCGAAGAGCGTGCCGCGGTCCCACACCAGGTTGAACTCCACGTAGCGCCCGCGGCGGTAGGCCTGGAAGTCGCGTTCGCGCTCACCGTAGGGCGTGTCGCGCCGGCGCTCAACGATCGGCATGTAGGCCTGGAGGAACGCGTCGCCCGTCGCGCGCTGCACCGCGAACGCCTGCTCGAAGCCGCCCTCGTGGAAGTCGTCGAAGAACGTGCCGCCGATGCCGCGGGGCTCGTTGCGGTGCTTGAGGAAGAAGTACTCGTCGCACGCGCGCTTGAAGCGCGCGTGCAGGCCGGTGAAGGGCGCGAGGGCGTCGCGGTTCACGCGATGCCAGTGGATGCAGTCGTCTTCCTCGGGGTAGTAGGGGGTGAGGTCCATGCCGCCGCCGAACCACCAGGCGTCACCCTCCCCCTGGCCCCCACCCAAGGGGGGGGGAATGGTAACTCCCTCCCCCTTGGGGGAGGGTCGGGGAGAGGGTGCTTTCGCTACAAAAAACCGAACGTTCATGTGCACCGTCGGCACGTGGGGATTGCGCGGGTGGAGCACGAGCGAGACGCCCATGGCCTCCCACGCGCGGCCGGCGATTTCGGGGCGATGGGCCGAGGCCGAAGGCGGCAGCTTGGTGCCGGTGACATGGGAGAAGCCCACGCCCGCGCGCTCGAAGACCTCGCCACCTTCCAGGATCCGCGTGACGCCCCCGCCGCCCTCGGGGCGCTGCCACTCGTCGCGGCCGAAGGCCTTGCCATCGAGCGCCTCGCAGCGCTCGACGATGGCGTTCTGCAGCGCCAGAAGATACTCGCGCACGAGGGCCGCGTTCATCAGCGGCGCCCGAAGGCGCGGTGGCCGATGTCCTTGCGGTACTGCATGCCCTCGAAGCGGATGCCATCGATCACCTCGTAGGCGCGCTCCGCGGCGATCTGCACCTTGTCGCCGAGCGCGGTGACGCACAACACCCGCCCGCCATTGGTGATCACCTTGCCGTCC
>JBBQBW010000092.1:0-7802 GCA_038318025.1 Burkholderiales bacterium
GCCTCTCAGGCTTCGATGCCGCAAATTTCATGCGGCGTCATTGGCAGCGGAAACCTTTGCTGGTCCGTGGCGCATTCGCCACGTTCGTCGATCCGCTGTCGCCACGCGAAGTCCTGGCCCTGGCTGCCTCCGACGAGGCGAGCGCGCGGCTGGTGCAGCGCCGGGGAAAGCGCTGGACCCTGGAGCATGGCCCGATCCCGCCGCGTCGCATCAAGCAACTTCCACGCCGCGACTGGACCGTGCTGGTGCAGGATACCAACCACTTCAGCGCCGCCTCACAGGCGCTGCTCGATGCGTTCGCGTTCATTCCCCACGCGCGCGTCGACGACCTGATGGTGAGCTACGCGGTGCCCGGCGGCGGAGTGGGACCCCACGTCGACTCCTATGACGTGTTCCTGGTGCAGGGCCACGGTCGCAGGCGCTGGCAGGTCTCCACCCAATCCGACGTGGGCTTCGTGCCGGGCCTGCCGCTCAAGATCCTCGAGCGCTTCGTGCCCGAGCACGAGTGGGTGCTCGAGGCCGGGGACATGCTCTACCTGCCGCCGGGAGTCGCGCACCAAGGGGTTGCCGAGTCGGAATGCCTCACCTGGTCGGTGGGGCTGCGCGCGCCGAGCGACGGCGAGATCGTGTCCGGGTTCCTCGACCACCTCCAGGAGTCGCCGCCCGCGCCGGGGCACTACCGGGATCGCACCGCGGGCATCGCGCGCCACCGCGGCGAGATTCCCCCGGCGCTGCTCGCCCATGCGGGAGCCACGTTGCGCTCGATCCGCTGGAAGGAGCGCGACGTGGGCGAGTTCATGGGCCGCTTCCTCACCGAGCCCAAGGCCCACGTCTACTTCACTCCACCGCGCCGCGCGCTCTGCCTTGCGCGCTTCGCCGAACGCGGCGCGCGCCTCGGCGTGGCGCTGGACCTCAAGTCGCGGCTCATGTTTTCTGGCAGGATGTTCTACATGAATGGCGAGGCGCTCCTGCCCCCGCCGGAAGCGCGTGCGGCCCTGCGTCGCCTCGCCGACCGGAGGGAGCTCCCCGGGCCGCTCGTCGCCGGCGCCGCGTTCTGGGCGCTGGCGCACGCGTGGTACCTGCAGGGATTCGTGCGCCTCCACGACCGGGAGCAAGGCCCATGAACGAAACCGACGCAGCCGCAACGCAACCCAGCTACCGGCAGATTCTCGGCCACGCCGAGTCCCAGGTGGCGATCGACGAGGTCATCGCGAGCGCAAAGCACACGCTGCGCGTATTCGACATCACGCTCGGCAACCGCGGCTTCAACTCGCCGCAGCGCGCCGAGGGCCTGCGCCGCTTCCTGCTGGCGGGGCGATCGCATCGAGTGCTGATCGCGCTGCACGAGACCGGCGGCCTGGAGCGCGACTGCCCCCGGCTGCTCACGCTGCTGCGCCAGTTCCCGATGTCGATCGAGATCCACCGCACGCTCGCCCAGGCACGCGACGCCATGGACCCGTTCGTCGTGGCCGACGACCGCGGCGTCTGGCACCAGCTCCACTGCGATCAGCCGCGCGCGATTGTTGCACTGCACTCGCCCGCCGACGCGATGCCGATCGCGCAGCGCTTCGACGAGATCTGGGAGCTCTCGGAGCCCGCCGTGTCTGCGACGACACTGGGTCTTTGAAGGTCCGGCGCCTTTCCGATACAATCGCGCGCTGGCTCCATCCCGGTCCCAGGTTCGCTGCGCTGCAACAGCCGGAAAAGCCCCGACATCCACCGACCAAACCAAGGAACTCCAAAAAAATGAAATCGCCGTATCTGATCGCCGCCCTGCTCGCCCTCGGCGTCGCCGCCTGCTCCAAGGAACCCGCTCCTGCCCCCGCCAAGCCCGCTCCCGCCCCGGTGAAGCCGGCCGAAGCGCCGAAGCCCCCGGAAGCGCCGACCGCCGCCCCGGCGACGGGCGCGCCGTCGACCTCGACGACCAGCTCCACCACCACGACGACCCCGGCCACTCCCGCGATGCCGGCGACGTCCACCACGACCACGACGACTGAAACCAAGAAGTAATCCGGCCGCGGTCAATAAAAGAGCCGGCCTTCGAGCCGGCTCTTTTCTTTCAGGCCGCGCTCACACGTCGCGCCACGCGAAGCCCTCTTCCTGGGTCGCCACCCCGATCCAACCGGGCTCGCAGCCCGCCGCGCCGCAAAGCGCCGCCACCGCGAGCTCCAGGCGGTTGTTCTGCCGCGACAGGTGCGCGGCGATGAGGTGGCGCATCCGCGACCGGTCGAGGCTCGCGACGAGGTGCCCGGCATCGGCATTGCTGAGGTGGCCGAAGCGCCCCGAGACCCGCTGCTTGAGGCTGTACGGGTAGGCGCCTCCCATGAGCAGGTCGAGGTCGTGGTTGCATTCGATCACCAGGGCGTGGCAGCCGGTGAGCTTGTCCACCAGGTGCTGGGTGAGGCAGCCCACGTCGGTGAGCACGCCGAGGCGGCTGGCGCCATCGGAAAAGGTGTATTGCACCGGCTCGCGCGCGTCGTGGGGCACCGGGAACGGATCGACCAGGAGGTCGTCGATCGCGAACGGCGTGTGGGGGTCGACGTAGCGCACCAGCACCGCGGGGAAATCAGGCGGCAGCCACTGGGCGCTGCCGCGCGTGAGGTACACGCGGATGCCGAAACGCTTGGCGAGCCGCGCCACGCCGCCCATGTGATCGTCGTGCTCGTGGGTGACGAGGATGCCGTCCAGGTCACGGGGCGCCAGCCCCGCGCGCTCCAGGCGGCGGACGGTGTCCGACAGCGTGAAGCCGCAGTCCATCAGCACGCGCGTGCGGCCGCATTCGACGACGAGCCCGTTGCCCGAGCTGCCGCTGCCAAGGGACGTGAAGCGCACTACTTCAGCTGTTCGAACAGCAGCGACAGGATGCGCTTGCCCGTGGACGAGGCCTCGGGGCCACCGGTGGAGTTCTGCACGCTCACCCGCGAGAGCCCCGCGCCCGCGTCGGCCACGTAGATGCGGTATTGCGGTTGCGCGCTCTTGGGGGGGGTGCGCCAGAACATCAGCTTGTCGACGAAGCCGCCCTCGTTCTTCTTGCGCGTCTCCGCATCCGCTTCCGGATCGATGTAGCGCACGTAGAAGAGTCCCTTGGAGCGGTCGCGGTCCTCGACGGTGAAGCCGACGCGGTCGAGGGCGAGCCCCACCCGGCGCCAGGCGCGGTCGAAGCCGTCGTTCACCACCAGCGGGCCGGCGCCGGAATTCTCGAGCACGGCGTTGAGCGGCTGCGGCGCGGTGGCGGAGAGCGGCGCACCAGAAGCGGCGGGCGCGGACGCCGGCGCCCTGGGCGCGGCCGCGGCCACGCGCTCGTTGCTGCTGATGCGGGCGAGGATGCGCGAGAGCATCTCGGCTTCCAGCTCGCGATCGGCGGCGCGCGGCGTCCACTTGGTCGTGTCCTGGTTCACGTTCAGCACTTCCTCGACCTGGCGGTTGCTCACGAACACCTCGGTCGTCCCGGCCTCGGAACCCTTCTCCAGCCGGGTGCGGAACTTGTCGCGGCGCGCCGTGGAGTACATCCGGTCGAGCACGCGCCCGATGGTGCGGCGGACGATGTCGTCGGGGATGCGCGAGCGGTCCTCGTACCAGTCGGTCTCCATGATGCCGACCTCGGGCGTCTCGCGCGCCAGCGTGTAACCGGAGTCGATCCAGAAGTCGCGCACCACCTGCCACACCTTGTTGGGGTCGCCGTTGACGACCAGCCAGCGCTGGTCGCCGAAGCGCTCCATGCGCGCGCCGGTGATCGGCGGGAGGACGCCGCCGGGGCCGGCCACGGGAGAGGTCCCCGGCGTGCGCTGGCTGTACTGCGAATAGGCGGTTTGCGCGCGCGGATCCGGGATCGCGTAGCGATCGTCGGTGCCGGGCGCGGTGAGCTCGGGCGGCACCTCGAGGGGCTTCGAGGCACGCGCCGCGGCGCCCTTGTATTCGGTGGTCTTGTTGCCCCAGCCCGAACAGCCGGCGAGGAGCGCCAGCAGGGCGGCGGCGAGGGAAGCGCGAAGAAGCGTCATGGGCGGGTAATTCCTTGGAGATTCAGTCGAGGCAGCCGGCGGTGCGCAGCGCCGCGGCGAGGGTGTCGTGGTGCGGCGCCGTGAACGGCGTGAGCGGCAGGCGGATGCCAGAGGCGATCCTCCCCATGCGCCCGAGCGCCCACTTCACGGGAATGGGATTGGCTTCGATGAACAGGTGGCGGTGGAGCCCGAGGAGGCGGTTGTTCACCTCGATCGCGCGCCGGTTGTCCCCGGCGAGCGCCGCGCGGCACATCTCGGCCATCAGGCGCGGGGCCACGTTGGCGGTGACCGAGATCACCCCGTGGGCGCCGAGCAGGATGTAGGCGAGCGCCGCGTCGTCGTTGCCGCTGAAGACCGCGAAATCGCGCGGCATGCGCATCATGAGGTCGGTGACCCGCTCGATGTTCGAGGTGGATTCCTTGATTCCCACGATGTTGGGGATCTGCGCGAGGCGCAGCACCGTGTCGTTCTGCATGTCCGCCACGGTGCGCGAGGGGACATTGTAGAGGACCACCGGCAACGCGGTCGCCTCGGCGATGGCGCGGTAGTGGAGGTACAGCCCTTCCTGCGTGGGCTTGTTGTAGTACGGCACCACCGAAAGCGAGTAGTCGGCGCCGGCGCGCTCGGCGAAGCGGGTGAGCTCGATCGCCTCCTTCGTGGAGTTGCCGCCGGTGCCGGCGATCACCGCCACGCGCTTGCGGGCGTACTTCACCGCGGCCTCGATCAGCTGCCCGTGCTCCTCCACGTCCACGGTGGGCGACTCGCCCGTGGTGCCGACGATGACGATGCCACTCGTGCCTTCGGCCACGTGCCAGTCGATGAGGGATTCGAGGCGCGGGAAGTCGAGGGCGCCGTCGGCGGCCATCGGGGTGACGATGGCGACGATGCTTCCGGAGAGCATTTCGGGGGCCGGCATGGGACGTGGAAAAACCGCGATTTTAACCCATCGCCGCCCTCATTCCCGCCGCGCGCAGATCCTCTGCACCACGGCCGGCCGTGGATGGTCCACCACCAGGTCCTCGTAGCCCAGCACCCGCAGCTTCCCGCGCACCGCTTCCAGCAGTTCGCCCGGGGCGAGCAGGAAGTCGGGATTGGACGGCTTGCCGAAGCGCTCGTTGCCGCGGGCGAAGGTCTCGTACAGGAGCACCCCGCCCGGCTCCAGCGCCTCGACCAGCGTCGCGAGCAGCGGGCGGTGGAGGTAGTTGGTCGCCACGACGGCATCGAAACACCGCCCCGCGTAGGGCCAGGGTCCCGCCTCGAGGTCGGCTTCCAGCAGCGCCAGCCCGAGCGGTGGGTCGCGAAACAGCGACACGTCGCGATCGACGGCATCGACCTCGAAACCGAGCTGCGCGAGCCAGCGCGCGTGGCGCCCGCCGCCGCACGCCACGTCGAGGATCGCCCCGCCGGGGCGGACGAAGCCGACCCAGCGCCGGATCCAGGGTGAGGGGGCAATGTCGAAGTGCGTGCTCATGGCGCGGTTATCATGCCGCCAATTCGCCACGCATGGAGCGGCACTTGCCCAAAACCCTGAAGCTCGTCCTGGCCCTCTTCGCCGCCCTCGCCGGAATCACCGCCGCCGCGTTCTCGGCGGCCGTCTGGATGGGAGAGCGCAAGCTTCACCGCACGGTCGAGGTGCGCGTGGTGCCGGTGCCGTTCGTGCGCGACGCGCAATCGCAGAAGCAGGGCAAGTACCTGTTCGATTCCCGCGGCTGCGCCCATTGCCACGGCGCGGACGGGCAGGGCGCGGTGGTGGTCGACGACCCGAAGGGCTTGTACGTGCGCGCGCCCGACATCTCGCCGGGGGGCGCGGGATCGCGCTATACCGAGGCCGACTGGGTGCGCGCGGTGCGGCACGGCATCGCACCCGATGGCCGCGCGCTCCTCATCATGCCGAGCGAGGACTACAACCGCATGAGTGATGCCGACCTCGCGGCGCTGGTGGCCTACGCCCGCAGTCTGCCGCGCGGCGCGGGCCAGGCCGGCGAGGTGCGCCTGCCGCTCTTCACCAGGGCGCTTTACGGCGCCGGGAAGATCCTGGACGCGGCGGAGAAGATCGACCACCGCCTGCCCCCGGCGCAACCAGTGGCGGTGGGCGCCACCGTCGAGCATGGCGCCTACGTGGCGCAGATGTGCATCGGCTGCCATGGGACAGCGTTCTCCGGCGGCACCATTCCCGGCACGCCGCCCGACTGGCCGCCGGCCTCGAACCTCACCAAGGGCGAGGGCAGCGTCCTGCCCCGCTATGACACGGTGGAGAAATTCGCGGCGATGATGCGCACCGGCAAGCGCCCCGACGGCACCGAGGTGAGCCCCGCGATGCCGTTCGCCGCGCTGAAGAACCTGAGCGACGTGGATCTCGAGGCGATGCACGCCTTCCTCGGCACGTTGCCGCCGCGCACCGCGGGCCGGCGCTAGCGGTCCTAAGCCGCGGCCACCGCGCGCCCGGCCGCCGGCCGCACGCCCATCTCGCGCAGGGTCTCCCCCACGGCCGAGACGACATTGCGCATCTCGTTGGCGTCGATCGCGCCGATGCAGCCCACGCGGAAGGTCTCCACCTGGGTCAGCTTGCCGGGATAGAGGAGGTAGCCGCGCTCGCGCACCTTCTCGTAGAACGCCTTGAACGCATAGGCCGGGTCGGCAGGCGCGTGGAAGGTGACGATGATCGGGGCCTGCACCGCTCGCGGCAGGAACGGCTTCAACCCCAGCGCCGACATGCCCTCTACCAGCGCCTCGCAGTTGGCGCGGTAGCGCGCGCCGCGAGCTGCGGTGCCGCCTTCGGCCTTGAACTGGTCGAGCGCCGCGCGGAAGGCGGCCACCACGTGGGTGGGCGGCGTAAAGCGCCACTGCGTCGTCTTCTGCATGTAGGTCCACTGGTCGTGGAGGTCGAGCGCCAGCGAGTGGGAGTTGCCCTGGCACTTCTCGATCGATTCCCGGCGCGCGATCACGAACCCCATGCCCGGCGGGCCCTCGATGCACTTGCCCGAGGCCGCGATCACCGCCTCGATCGCAGGCCACTTCGCCACATCGATCTCGAGCGCGCCGAAGGAACTCATCGCATCCACGATGAGGGCGCGCTTCTGCCGCGCGCACGCGGCGGCGATGTCGGCGAGCGGATTCAGGATCCCGGTACCGGTCTCGCAATGCACCTGCGCCACGTGGGTGATCGCGGGGTCCTTCGCGAGCGCCTCCTCCACCATGGCACCCGTCGGGTGCCGGTCCTCGGGCAGGTCCAGCGGGACGCTGTCGCGCCCCAGGTACTTGAGGATCTTCACGATCCGCAGGCAGTAGGCGCCGTTCTGCGGCACCAGCACCTTGCCGCCGCGCGGCACCAGGTTGGCGAGCGCCGCCTCCACCGAGAAGGTGCCGCTGCCCTGCATCGGCACGCACACGTGGGTGCCCTGCCCGTTCACCACCTCGACCAGGTCCTTGCAGATCGAGGCCGTGATGGCGTTGAACGAAGAGTCCCACGAGCCCCAATCTCGCAACATCGCCTGCTTGGTCTCGAGCGACGTGGTGAGCGGGCCGGGGGTGAGGAGGATCGGGTCGTTGCCGCGGATCATGGTCGGTTCCCTTTCAGTGGCGCCAGGCCTGGGTGCTCTTGTCGAGCCAGACCTGGAGGAAATGATAAACGAGGCACACCAGCGCCGAGGTGGCGACGATGAGGGTCGCCATCGCCGCGGCGGCGCCGATGTCGCCCGCCTCGTCGAGGTTCACGATCGCCACCGACGCGAGCGTCGTCTTCGGCGAATAGAGGAACACGACCGCCGAGACCGTCGTCATGGCGTTCACGAAGAGGTAGCGGCT
>JBBQBW010000093.1:0-7789 GCA_038318025.1 Burkholderiales bacterium
CGGCGAGCGCGCGCCGCCGGGCCTCACCCTCGACTCCATCGCCCCGGACATGATCGAGCGGATCGAGATCATCCGCTCGGCGACGGCAGAGTACGGCACGCAGGCGGTCGCCGGGACCATCAACATCGTGCTGCGCCGCACGGTGTCTCAGCGCAAGCGCGAGGTGAAGATAGCGGTCATCACCGAGAATGGAGAAGTTGGCGGGAGCGTGAGCGGGCAGGTGAGCGACCGCAGCGGCATCCTTTCCCATTCCGTCAATTTCAGCGCCAACCGCTTCGCGTTCCGCAACGGCACCGTCAACGAGCAGGTGACCCTCGACCCCGCGGGCAATCTCATCCAGGCCTACATCTCGACGCCGACGGGAAATGGCCGCGGCGCCAACGCCAACATCGCTCCGCGCCTGAACTGGGCCTTCGACAAGGGACACTCGCTGTCCCTCGACGGCGTGGTGGTGGGGGGCAATTTCGATGGCCGCTTCAACGATCGGTTCATATCCCTCACCGGCGCCCTGCCCCCCTACCGCACCAGCCAGGTGCTGAGCGATTCGAAGTTCGTCGCCGCGCGCGGCAACCTCACCTGGGTGCGCCGCTTCGCCGATGGCGATCGCGCGGAGGCGAAGCTGGGGCTGAACGTGAATAACCGCGAGTCCCGGTCGAATTTCATCGCGATCGGCTTCGATGACGGACTCGCCATCGACCGCAGGACCGAGAACACTTTCGACGACTCGGGTGCCACGTCCACGGGCAAGTACTCCGTCGCGAAGATCGAAGGGCATTCCATCGTGAGCGGCTGGGACCTCGCCTGGAACCGCCGCGACGAGACGCGCCTCCAGGGCGAATCGCGGCCGCGGGATGGCACGCGCTCGATCCTCGACGAGTCGTTCGCGGCGACGGTCACACGCCTGGCGCTCTTCTCCCAGGACGAATGGGACGTGACGCAGCGCTTCGCCGTTTACGTGGGGCTGAGGTGGGAAGGCATCCAGACCCGCAGCGAGGGCAACCGCTTCGAAGGAGTCTCCAGCAACACGAGCGTCTGGAGCCCCATCGCCCAGGCGCTGTGGAAGGTGCCGGGTAGCCAGAAGGACCAGGTGCGCGCGGCGATCGCGCGGACCTATAAGGCGCCCGCCACCCATCAGCTGATCCCGCGCCGCTATTTCGCGCCGAACAACACCGCCACCACGCCGGACGCCTCGGGCAACCCGAACCTCAAGCCCGAGCTCTCATGGGGGCTGGACCTCGCCTACGAACACTACCCGGCCTCGGGCGGAAACCTGAGCGTTTCGGTTTACCACCGCCGCCTCACGGACCTGTTTCTCACCGAGACGGTGCTCGAGGACGGGCTCTACATCGCACGGCCCACCAATCGCGGCCGCGGCACGACCCACGGGATCGAGCTCGACGCCAAGGGGACCTTGAAGCAGCTTTTTGCGGCCGCGCCGCCGGTGGACCTGCGGGGCAATTTCGCCTTCAACGATTCGAAGGTGGACTACCTGCCGGAGCCGGGAAACCGCATCGCGGGCCAGATACGCTGGAGCGGCACCGTGGGGCTCGACTGGAAGGTCACGCCGGACAAGCTCACGATCGGCTCGAGCTATTCGGCGAAGGCCGGCGGCTTCTACCGCTCGGCGCTCAACCAGACTGGGAACGCGATCGCGCTGCGCCAGCTCGAGGCCTACGTGCTCTACAAGTTCTCGCCGACGCTGCAGCTGAGGGTGACCGGCCAGGAGCTGCTCGCCCGCGATTACTTGGGCTCCCTCACCTACTTCGAGTCCACGGGCTCGCTCACCCGCACCACCGTGGATCCCAAGCACCGGCGCTTCACGGCGCTGCTGGAGCTGAAGCTCTAAGCCCGGAAAGCAGAAAGCCAGCCCGGGGGCTGGCTTTCTTCGGCTGCGATGATTGCCGGCCTAACGAACCTGGCGAATCGAAGAGACGCGGTCGTCCAGGTTGGCCATCTGGCGGTACTCGCCCGGGCGCAGCGTGCCGCACGTGCCGCGATAGCCCGCCTCGCTGCAGAGCTCCCACGTGCCGGCGTGGATGATCACGCTCGAGGCGCGGCCATCGAAGCGGCGCTCGGAGAGATCAGCCACGGCGCCGTCGACCTTCAGCGAGCGGCCGCGGAAGTCGGGCTGGCCGTAGAGCTCGAGGCTGCCGGCGACCATGCCATGGCGGTCGTCGCGACCGTCACGGCGGTCATCGCGGCGGTCGTCGCGCCAATCGCGGCGGTCTTCGCGGCGATCCTCACGGTTATCGCGAGCCTCGCGACGCTCCTCGCGCGCCGAGGCCTTGTCCTCGGCCCGCTCCATCTTCACCACGCGCTGCGCCAGCCTGGGATCGGTGCCGAGGAAGCGGATCGACATGATGCGGTCGTCCAGCACGTAGTCCAGGCGCGGGTACTCGCCGCTGGCGAGCACGCGGCAATCGCCCTTGAAATGATCCTGGTTGCACACTTCCCAGAAGCCGCCCTTCACCTTGAGGCTCGAGGCGTCCCTGGCGAAGCCGCCCTGGAGCACGTTCACCTGGCCCTTGACCACCTGGTTGTCGCCCTGGAAATTCTGCTGCTTGTAGATCACGAGCTCGGTGGTTTCGCCCCGCGCGGAGCTGCCGGGCTTCATCGCCCGGTCGGCGAGCCTCGCGTCGTTGCCGAGGTAGCGCACCGACACGATGCGGTCGTCGAGGATGTAATCGAGGCTCGGGTACTGGCCCTGCGAGAGGATGCGGCAATCGCCCTTGAAGTGGCTCTGGTTGCAGACTTCCCAGTAGCCGTCCCGCGCAACGAGGCTCGAGGCGTCCTTGGCGAAGCCGCCCTCGAGGTTGTTCACGGTGCCATTCACGACGTGGGAGGCACCCTGGAAGTTGCGCAGCTTGTAGATGGTGAGCTCGGCCGCCTGGGCGGCGCCGGCGAAGGACGCGGCGACCGCGGCGGCAATGAGGATTTTTTTCATGGATGTGCCTCGAGAGATTCGAATGGGAGTTTGACCAGTTCGCAATGACGAAGTTTATGGGCTCGCGAGCCCGCCGTGTGTCAGCGAAAGACGCGACGTGATGTCGGTGGCTTCCCACGCGGGTCGATCCCTCAACGCCGCCATCTCCCGGTGAACGCGTGCCTCCCGGCAGCGTCCCAAAGTCTTCGCCGCAGGAGTGCCGCCATGCCCACCAGAAATGCGAAGAAGAAGGGTCCCGCCCCGAACCCGGTCACCAAGTACCCCAAGCCGCCGTTCCCCAGGCAGCGCCAGAAATGGCCGGGCCTGTGCTCGAAGATGACGCCGGTGCCCGACCACGGCGAGGCGAGTTACCAGGGCTCGGGGCGGTTGGCCGGCCGCAAGGCACTGATCACGGGCGGGGATTCCGGCATCGGGCGCGCCGCCGCCATCGCCTTCGCCCGCGAGGGCGCCGACGTCGCGATCAATTACCTGCCGGCCGAGGAGCCTGATGCCCGCGAAGTAGTCGAGTTGATCCGCGCCGCGGGCCGCAAGGCGGTGGCCATCCCAGGAGACCTGAAGCGCGAGGCGTTCTGCAAGCGGCTGGTGGCGCGCGCCGCGAAGGAGCTGGGCGGGCTCGACATCCTGGTGAATAACGCGGCGCGGCAGATCGCGCGCGAATCCATCCTCGACATCACCTCCGAGGATTTCGACGAGACCTTCAAGACCAACGTCTACGCGATGTTCTGGCTCACCAAGGCCGCGGTGCCGTTGCTGAAGCCGGGCTCCACCATCATCAACACGGTCTCGGTGAACTCCTACGAACCCAACGAGGTGATGATCGATTACGCCGCCACCAAGGGCGCGATGATGATCTTCACCAAGGGCCTCGCGAAGCAGCTCGCCCCGAAGGGCATCCGCGTGAATGCGGTGGCGCCGGGACCCTTCTGGACTGCGTTGCAGGTCACCGGTGGCCAGATACCGGAGAAGATCCCGCATTTCGGCGAGAACACTCCGATGGGGCGCGCCGGGCAGCCGGCGGAGTTGGCGGGGCTCTACGTGCTGCTGGCTTCCGATGAGTCGTCGTATTCGACCGGGCAGGTGTTTGCTGCCGTGGGCGGGCGCGGCGGGCCGTAAGAATCTCCCTCTCCCCTGGGAGAGGGGGAATTTCTCGGGCCGGCCCTCTCCCAGGGGAGAGGGGGAATTTCTCGGGTTAGACCTCGCCAGTCTCGTAGACCAGCAATTCCACTCCGGCGCTGGCGAAGTTGTTGAGGTCCGCTCCCGTCGCGAGCCCCTCGGGCGACGCAAGCCCCTTCCCCAGCGCCGCCATGGAATCGAACTCGAGCGAGGCCACCAGGTGGTAGTTGGAAGCGCCCTGCGGCGTCACGACTGGACCGCGGCTCGATTCGAAGCGCTTCAATCCCGGCACCGACTTCGCGATCGGCACATGCTTCGAGAAGTAGTGCGCGTCGAATTGCGCCGCGTTCTCGGGATGGCGGTAGAGCACCAGCAGCTTGGCCATGGAACCTCCGTGGAATGAATGCGTCCAGTTTAGGGCAGGCCCGCGCAATCACGGTAGAGTGCCCCATGAATTCCCTCACGGAAACCGCATGACCTACGACCCCCGCGTCGCCGCTGCCACCCTCGCCGACGCCTGGAAGTCCGGCCGCCAGCTGGCGGAACTGCCCGCCGCCGCGCGCCCGGGCTCGCTCGCCGAGGGCTACGACCTGCAGGAGGCGATGCTGGCCGCGAACGCCCAGCCCATCGCCGGCTGGAAGCTCGGCGTGGGCAGTCCCGCCGGCATGCGCGCCGGCAAGCTCGATCGACCGCTCGTGGGCCGCGTGCTCGGACCGCGCCTCTATCGCAGCGGCGACATCGTGCAACTGCCCAACGCAGCACCGGTGACGGTGGAGTTCGAGATCGCCTTCGTGCTCGGGCGCGACATCGCGCCCTCCGATCGCATCGACGATCCCCTCGAGGCCGTAGCCGAAGTCCGCACCACCTTCGAGCTGGTGCTCTCGCGCTTCACTAATCGCCGCGCCGTGGGCTGGCCCAGCTTCGTGGGCGACAGCGTGGGCTTCGAGGCGCTGGTGGTGGGCATGCACTTCGACCGCGCGCGCATGGCGGAGGTGGCCACGTCCGTCGTCATCACCGTCGACGGCAAGGAGATGGCGCGCGGCCTCAGCGGCGACGACCTCACCGATCCCATTGCGTCCTTCAACTACCTCATCGCCCACGCCCGCGAGCGGGGCCAGACGCTCAAGCGCGGCGAAATCGCCACTCTCGGGGCCATCGGCAAGCCCTTCGACGTCACCGGCGCCGCGGCGATCGAGGCGCGCTACCTCGACGCGAATCTCGCCGTCACCCTCACCCGGGGTTGATCCTCGCCCGCGACGCCATGACGCCTTCCGTCCTCATCGTCATGGGGGTTTCCGGCAGCGGCAAGACCACGGTTGCGGAGAAGCTCGCTGCGCGCCTGCACTGGCAGTTCGCCGAGGCCGACTCGTTCCATCCCGCCGCCAACGTGGAGAAGATGCGCTCCGGAACGCCGCTCACCGACGCCGACCGCGCGCCCTGGCTGGAAGCCATCGCGACGTGGATCGACGCGATGCGCTCCGAGGGAAAGCGCGGCGTGGTCACGTGCTCGGCGCTGAAGCGCGCCTATCGCCATCGGCTGGTGGACGGCCACGGCGACGTGCGCTTCGTCTACCTGCAGGGCACCTACGACCTCATCGCCTCGCGGCTGGCCGCGCGCACTCACGAGTACATGCCGACCACGCTCCTGCGCAGCCAGTTCGACACGCTCGAGGAACCGGGTGCGGACGAGAATCCGCTGGTGCTCTCCATCACGCAGCCCGCCGACGAGATCGTGCGGCAGGTGGTCGCGAGCCTCGGGCTGGATCGCGCCCCTAGGCCTTCCTGATCGCGTGCCCGCCGAACTGCTGGCGCATCGCGGCCAGCAGCTTGTCCGAGTAGGAGTCGGCATCGCGGGAGCGCAGGCGCTGCAGCAGCGCCAGAGTGATGACGGGGGCCGCGACGTCGAGGTCCACCGCCTCGGCCACGGCCCAGCGCCCTTCCCCCGAATCGCTCACGAACGGCGCGATCCCCGCGAGCTTCGGGTTGTCCGCGAGCGCCGCGGCGGTGAGATCGAGCAGCCACGAGCGCACCACGCTGCCGTGCTGCCAGATCTCGGCCACCTGGTGCAAGTCGAGCGCCAGCTCCTCCTTCTTCTCCAGGATCGCGAATCCCTCGGCATAGGCCTGCATCAGACCGTACTCGATGCCGTTGTGGATCATCTTGGTGAAGTGCCCCGCGCCCGAAGGTCCCACGCGGCCCCAGCCCCGGTCCTTGCCCGGCGCCAGGGTCTCGAAGATGGGGCGCAGGCGCTCTACCGCCGCCTCGTCGCCACCGACCATCAGGCTGTAGCCGTTCTCAAGGCCCCACACGCCGCCGCTGGTGCCGCAATCGACGTAATCTATGCCCTTCTTCGCGAACGCCTTCGCGCGGCGTTGCGTGTCCTTGTAGTTGGAGTTGCCGCCCTCGACCACGGTGTCGCCGCCGGTGAGCGCGGTGAAGAGCTCGTCGAGGGCCGCGTCGGTGATGTCGCCCGATGGCACCATCACCCACACCGTCCGCGGCGCGGGCAATTTCGTCACCATCGCGGCGAGCGAGTGCGCGGCCTCGGCACCGTGGGCGGCCAGTTCGTCTCGCGGCTTGGGATCCAGGTCGAACACCGCCACCGGGTGCCCGCCACGGAGCAACCGCAGCGCCATGTTGGCGCCCATGCGCCCCAGGCCGACCATGCCGATCTTCATGCCCCGCTCTCCCGCCGTCGTGTGAGGGGCATCATAACAACGGCCTTCAGCGGGAGAGCGCCGCCCTCGCCTTCTCGGGGTAACTTGGCGCTCCGCACATTTCGAAGAAGCGCTCCCTCTCCCCTGGGAGAGGGCCGGGGAGAGGGTCGAAACTACACCCGCTCCACCCGGCACGAAAAGCACCCGCGCCGCGCGTTGTGGAGGTGGATGTACTCCACCTCCCGATTCGCGAACTGGCGGCGGATCTCGCCCGCTACCTGCGTCCCCTCGCAAACCGCGGCATCCACGATCAGGTGCCGCGCGTCGTAGGCACGCACGGAGATGAGTCGGCTGGTGACGTAGGGCGTGACCGTGTCGACGGGGAGCGCGCGCCGGGCCACGTTGCGGCGCACGAAGATCGGGCCGCTGGCGCGATAGGGCGAGTTGGCGGGCTGGTGCTCGAAGGGCAGGAGCAGCAGCTCGTCGCCCGCGGCCGCCTCCTCGAGGCTCACGCGGCACGGCAGGGCGGAGCCATCGCTCGCGACGGTGCGGCGGATTCCCCGCGCCGCGAGCTCGGTATCCGGCAGGAGGAACAGCGGCGCGCGAAGGGCTCGTGGGGGAGACCCAACAGTTGGAACGAGGACATCGGACACCTTTCGAAAGAGGGGTGCGCGAAGGATGCCCGGCGTTGGCGACGCCGGCTCGCCGCTTTCGGACGCCGAATGCCATCGCGCAAAACCGGCGCCTCGACTCGTCCTCTGGGCAGTACGACAGCATTGGCCGACTGGATGCTGCTCCATTCGGCGACGAACGTTGCAATCGGCGCTCCGGTCCACCCCTGTGGCTACTTACAATCCCCGTCCAGAGGTCATCCTCCATGCGCGTATCCCATGCCGCCGCCGTCGCGGTCGCCATTGCACTCCCGATGCTGGCCACCGCCGCCGAGCCCAACCCCCAGATGAAGGAGGTGCTCGACGCCCATGCTTCCCTCAAGCCCAAGCCGATCACAAAGCTCAGCGCCCCCGAGGCACGCAAGCAGCCTTCCCCCGCCGATGGCGTGAAGGCGCTCCTGAAG
>JBBQBW010000094.1:0-7783 GCA_038318025.1 Burkholderiales bacterium
CACGCGGATCTCCGGCGGCATGCGACGCACGTATTCCTGGTAGCCCTCCTGGATCCATGCCGGCATGCGATGCCCGACCGACAGGATCGTCACGCGCATTTCGCTTACGCGGCCGCGGGCTTGCGTCGCGAGGGGGCTGCGCGCTTCTTCGGCGGCGGCGGCCGGGTCGCCGCGACCGGCACGGTGGAGTTCACCACCTTGTCGAACTTGCCCTCGCCCCACAGCTCCTCGAGGCTGTAGTACTCACGGGCGGCGGGCATCATCACGTGCGTCACGATGTCGCCCGCGTCCACGAGGACCCATTCGCCGGTCTCCTCGCCCTCGGTGCCGATGATGGCGGAGCCGGCGTCCTTCAAGGTGTCGCGCACGTGGCGCGCCAGTGACTTGGTCTGCCGCGCCGAGTCGGCGGTGGCGACCACGATCCAGTCGAAAATCGAAGTGACCTGGCGCACGTCGATGGCGACGATGTCGCGCGCCTTGATGTCGCCGAGCGCGGAGATGACGAGTTTCTTCTTGGCTGCGGTGGTGGGTGATTTCATCGGGTGGATTCCGTCGTGGCTTTCTCCCGTCCGTAGAGCCGGTGGGTCCGGACGTATTCGACCACGGGGTCGGGGGTGAGGTAGCGAATGGAGCCTCCTTCGCCGGCGATCGTCCGGATGGAGGTGGAGGAAATCGCGATTGGCGTCATGACGTAGGTCATCACCTTGCCGGCAGGAGTTCCCAGCATCTCGCGTTGGTTGAGGGTCGTCCGGGGCCAGGCGTCCCGGGGAAAGCCTCCCGGGCCCTTGGACTCCCATTCCGGGTCCCCGGCGCGCACCGCCACCACGAAATGGGCCAGGTCGAAGAGCTCGCTCCAGCGGTGCCAGGTGTCGATCTTCCCGAAGGCGTCGGAGCCCAGCAGGAACACCAGGGTCGCCTCGGGGCCGCGCTCGCGGCGGATCTCGGTCAGGGTGTCGAAGGTGTAGGTGGGGCCTTCGCGGCGCAGCTCCCGGTCGTCGACGTCAAAGCGGGCGTCGCGCTGGGTGGCGAGCTTCAGCATCGTGAGGCGCTCGTCGGCGCTGGCGTGGGCGTCGCGGCCGCGATGGTAGGGCAGGCCCGCCGGCAGGAACAGCACCTGGTCCAGATGGAACGCCTCGGCGACCTCGGTGGCGAGCCGCAGGTGGCCGAAGTGGACCGGGTCGAAAGTGCCGCCGAAAAGGCCCAGGGCCTGCGGAGTCGAGGGCTCGGCCAAATCAGGCGCGCACGTGCCCGTCCCCGAGCACGATCCATTTTAGCGAGGTGAGCCCCTCGAGGCCCACCGGGCCCCGGGCGTGCAGCTTGTTGGTGGAAATGCCGATCTCGGCTCCCAGCCCGTACTCGAAGCCGTCGGCGAAACGGGTCGAGGCGTTCACCATCACCGAGCTCGAGTCCACCTCGCGAAGGAACCGCTGGGCGCGCGTCCAGTCTTCGGTGACGATGGCGTCGGTGTGTGCCGAGCCGTACTTGGTGATGTGCGCGATGGCCTCGTCCAGTCCCGCCACCAGGCCGATGGCGATGATCGGCGCCAGGTACTCGGCGTAGAAATCATCCTCGGTCGCGTCCTTCACGCCCGCCACTCCGGCGCGCTCCAGGATCACGCGCGCCTCCGGGCTCGCGCGCATCTCGACGCCCTTGGTGGCGTAGATGCGGCCGATGGCGGGCAGCACCTGGGCCGCGATGCCTTCGGCCACCAGCAGCGTCTCCATGGTGTTGCAGGTGCCGTAGCGCTGGGTCTTGGCGTTGTCGGCGATCGCCACCGCCTTGGCGACGTCGGCGTGGTCGTCGACGTAGACGTGGCACACGCCATCGAGGTGCTTGATCACCGGGACCCGCGCCTCCCTCGAGACGCGCTCGATCAGCCCCTTGCCGCCGCGGGGCACGATCGCGTCGACGTATTTCTCCATCGCGACCAGCTCGCCCACGGCGGCGCGGTCGGGAGTGGCCACCAGCTGGATCGCCTCCTCGGGGAGCCCCGCCTCCTTGAGACCGAGCGCGAGGCACGCCGCGATGGCGAGGTTGGAGTGCAGCGACTCGCTGCCGCCGCGCAGGATGCAGGCGTTGCCGGATTTGAGGCACAGCGCGCCCGCATCGGCGGTCACGTTGGGACGCGACTCGTAGATGATGCCGATCACGCCGAGCGGCACGCGCATGTGGCCCACCTGGATGCCGGACGGGCGGAACGTGAGGCCGGTGACCTCGCCCACGGGGTCGGGGAGCTTGGCGACCTCGCGCAGCCCTTCGGCCATGGAGTCGATCGCCTTCGCGGTGAGCTTCAGCCGGTCGATGAACGCGTCGTCGCGGCCCTCGGCGCGCGCCGCCTTCACGTCGCGGGCGTTGGCGGCGAGGATCGATTTCTCGCGCGCCACCAGGGCCTCGGCGGCGAGCACCAGGGCGCGGTTCTTGGCCCCGGTGGTGGCGCGCGCGAGCGCCCGGCTCGCCTCGCGGGCGCGCTCGCCCATCGCGAGCACCAGCGCGCGGATGTCGACGGGCGTGTTCAGGTCATTCGGCATGGTTCGCCCGGCCGCTCACGCGGCGCGGTCCGATTCCGTGGCGAGAACGGGCTTTCCCGCGATGCCGAGGCAAAGCTCCAGCACGCTGTCCCAGGGATCGCCGGTCTCCACGCCCTTGATCATGCGGTCGATCCGGTGCGCTCGCAATAGCTCGCGGCCGAACGAGGTGGCGTCGTGGCGGCGCGCGGTGCGATTCAACGCCTCGACGCGGTCCGGCGGCATGAAGCGGCGGGGGCGTTGGTTGGCGGCATAGGCCATCAGCGTGCGGATCTCCTCGGCGAGGGTCCAGAGGAGCAAGGGTAGCGGCTCGCCCTCCGCCTCGAGGCAAGCGAGGATGCGCACCACGCGCGCCGGATCTCCGGCGTGGATCGCATCCAGCAGCGTGTCGCGCTCGAACCTCGACACGTCGGTCACGGCCTCGCGGATCGAATCGAGGCTGACCTCGCCCTGGGGAAGCAGGAGCGAGAGCTTCTCCACCTCCTGCCTGGCGGCGAGGAGGTTGCCCTCCACGCGGTCGGCCAGCCATTCGAGGGTCGCGACGCTCGCGCGCTGCTGCTGGCGGGAGAGGCGTTCGGCCAGCCAGTCGGGCAGCTCGTCGCGCGTGACCGCCTTGGCTTCCACCAGCACGCCCGAGGCCTCGAGCGCGCCGAACCACGCGGTCTTCTGCTGTTGCCAGTCGAGCTCCGGCAGCAGCACCAGCGTCACCGCGTCGTCGGGCGGCTTGGCCGCCCACGCCGCGATCGCCTTGCCGCCCTCCGTTCCGGGCTTGCCGGTGGGAATGCGGATCTCCACCAGGCGCCGCGAGGCGAAGAGCGACAGGTTTGACGCCGCGGCGCCGAGGCGATTCCAGTCCACGCCGGGTTCGGCGAAGAAGATCTCGCGCTCCTCGCAGCCGGACTTGCGCGCCGCGGCGCGGATGCGGTCGGCGGCTTCCAGCGCCAGCAGCGCCTCGGGGCCGTGGATGGCGTAGAGAAGCCCCAGCCCTTTGCGCAGCTGGCCCTCGAGCTGGCGCGTGGCGATCTTCACCGGCTGCGCTGCGCGATCGCCACCTGGCGCAGGATCCGCCCGGCGAGCTCGGCCTGCATGTCCTTGAACAGCAGCTCCTCTTCCGCTTCCTTCGCGATCGGCGCGGTCTCGCTGTAGGTGATGAGCCGTCGCGCCTGGACTTCCGTGGAGGGGATGAGGGGCTCCTCGCGTCCGGGCACCTGCATTTCGTAGCGAACGATGAGGCGCAGCTGGAATTCGTAGACGCGGCCGGTGCCGGTGATGGTGTTCACGGTCTTGTCGCGCGCCTCGCCGAGGAAGCGCAGGATCAGCTCCGCCCCGGCCGCGGTGGGTGCCACCTTGGTGGTGCCGAGGGTGCGACGGACCTCGGTGGCGACGGTCGAGCCGCCGTTGGCGGTCACGTGCAGCGCCTTCACGCCAAGGGCGGGATCGCCGCGCAGCTGGAAGCCGCAGCTGGCGACCGAGAGCGCCGCGGCAATCGCCGCGACTCGCGCGAAGGCCGTCATCCCCGCGCCGGCGGGGACCCAATTTCGCTTACGCGACCACATTGACCAGTTTTCCCGGCACCACGATGACCTTCTTCGGCTTCTGCCCGTGGGTGAACTTCACCACCGATTCGTCGGCCAGCGCCAGCGCCTCGATCTCCTCGCGGCTGGCGTTCGCGGGCACGTCCATGTGGCCGCGCAGCTTGCCGTTCACCTGCAGCACGAGCCGGATCGAGTCCTGCACCAGCGCCGCCGGGTCTACGGCGGGCCACGGCTGGTCGATCAGCTGCGTGCCGGGGCGCAGCTCGCTCCAGAGCGCGGTCGTGATGTGCGGCACGATGGGCCCGAGGAGCAGCATCGCGTCCTCGAGAACTTCCTGGGCCACCGCGCGCGCCACCGGACTCTTGTCCTGGCCGTCGGCGTAGAGGTTGAGCAGTTCGCGCACCGCGGCGATGGCGGTGTTGAACTGCAGGCGGCGGCCGTAATCGTCGCCGACTTTCTCGATCGTCTTGTGGAGCTTGAAGCGCAGGTCCGTGAGCGGTTTGGTGAGTTGTTGACCCTCTCCGCGAGAAAGCTGCTCCCTCTCCCTTGGGAGAGGGCTGGGGAGAGGGTAGCGCCCCACCGGGACACCCTCGAGATGGTCGTGCACCATCTTCCACAAGCGGCGCAGGAACTTGAACGAGCCTTCCACGCTTTCATCCGACCACAGCACCGTGTCCGTCGGCGGGCTGGCGCCCATCACGTAGAGCCGCGCAGTGTCGGCGCCGTAGCGTTCGATCATGTCCTGGGGGTCGACGCCATTCCTCTTCGACTTCGACATCGTGCCGATGCCGTCGTAGTCGATGGCGGAGCCGTCGGCCTTGAGCTTGGCCCCCGTGACCTTCCCCTCGTCATCCATCGCGAGGTCCACTTCCTCGGGCGCGAAGTACTCGATGCCGCCCTTGGCGGTGCGCCGCGAGAAGATGTGGTTCAGCACCATCCCCTGGGTCAGCAGGTTGGCGAACGGCTCGTCGACCTTGATGAGCCCCAGGTCGCGCATCGCCTTGGTCCAGAAGCGCGCGTAGAGCAGGTGCAGGATCGCGTGCTCGATGCCGCCGATGTACATGTCGAGCGGCATCCAGTAGTCGGCGCGCGCGTCGACCATCGACTTGGCGTCGGGGCAGGTGTAGCGCATGAAGTACCAGGACGAGTCCACGAAGGTGTCCATCGTGTCGGTATCGCGCTTCGCCGGGCCGCCGCACTTCGGGCACTTGCATTCGTAGAACGCGCTCGACTTGGCGAGCGGGCTGCCGCTGCCGTCGGGCACCAGGTTCTCGGGCAGCACCACGGGGAGTTGCTCGTCCGGCACGCCCACGTCGCCGCACTTGCCGCACACGATGATCGGGATCGGCGTGCCCCAGTAGCGCTGGCGCGAGATGCCCCAGTCGCGCAGGCGGTATTGCACGCGCTTGGTGCCGAGTTCCTGGGCGGCCAGGTCGGCCGAGACTGCGTCGATGGCCGCCGCCTGCGCGAGGCCGTCGTACTTGCCGGAATTCACGTTGACGCCCGCATGCTCGTACCAGGGCTGCCACGCGTCGGTCGAGTATTCCTGGCCGGCGACGTCGATCACCTGCCTGATCTCGAGGTCATACTTCTTCGCGAAGGCGAAGTCGCGCTCGTCGTGGCCCGGCACCGCCATCACGGCGCCCTCGCCATAACCCATCAGTACATAGTTGCCCACCCAAACCTCGACCGGCGCCCGGGTGAACGGATGCAGGACGAAGAGGCCCGTGGACATGCCCTTCTTCTCCATCGTCGCGAGCTCCGCCTCCTGCACGCCACCTTTACGGCACTCCTCGATGAAGGCGGCGAGCCTGGGGTTGTCGCGCGCGGCTTCGGTGGCGAGGGGATGCTCGGCGGCCACCGCGGCGAACGTGATGCCCATGATCGTGTCGGCGCGGGTGGTGAAGACCTTCAGCCCCGCCTTGCCGTCCTTCATTCGCGCGGCGGCCTCGGGGGCGTAGGGCAGCGTGAACTCCACGCCGTAGCTGCGGCCGATCCAGTTGCGCTGCATCTGCTTCACCTGCTCGGGCCAGCCGAGGCCGTCGAGGGAGTCCACCAGCTCGTCGGCGTACTGGGTGATGCGCATGTACCACATCGGGATCTCGCGCTTCTCCACCAGCGCCCCGGTGCGCCAGCCGCGCCCGTCGATCACCTGCTCGTTGGCGAGCACCGTCATGTCCACCGGGTCCCAGTTCACCACCCCGGTCTTTTTGTAGATGACGCCCTTTTCCCACAGGCGCAGGAAGAACCACTGGTTCCAGCGGTAGTAGTCCGGCGAGCAGGTGGCGATCTCGCGCGACCAGTCGATCGCCCAGCCCATCGCCTGGCACTGCTTCTTCATGTAGGCGATGTTTTCCCAGGTCCACTTGGCCGGCGGCACGTTGTTGGCCATGGCGGCGTTTTCCGCCGGCAGCCCGAACGCGTCCCAGCCCATCGGCATGAGGACGTTCCAGCCCTTCATGCGCAGGTACTGGTAGAGCGCGTCGTTGATCGTGTAGTTGCGCACGTGCCCCATGTGCAGCTTGCCCGACGGGTACGGCAGCATCGAGACGCAGAAGTACTTGGGCTTGGGGGACGCGTCGGGCGCGCGGAACGCGTTGGAGTCGGCCCACTGCTTCTGGACCTGGGGCTCGATCGCCCGGGGGTGGTATTGCGGATCCATGGGGGTGCTGCGAGGAGGCTGTTTTTCAAAGGGAAATTATAGCCTGTCGCATCCATCCGCCCGCGTGTGGCCGTACACTGTCGGCCACGCGACCACAGCACCGCGCGAGCGGGGGAGGCAGCAGGTGTCCGCAAGCCGCGTCTCGATCCTTCTCGGGGGCGTCCTCGCCCTCGTCGCCGGCGCCACGGCGCTCGGCCAGCCCGCCGTGGTGGAGGCGGTCCAGTATCCCGCGTGGCTCGAGCGCGGCGGCAACGCCGTGCCCCTTGCGCCCGGCATGTCCCTCCAGTCCCGCGACCAGGTCCGCACCGGCCCCGGCGCGCGGGTGCAGGTGCGACTGTCCGAGGGCAGCGCCGTGAAGCTTGGGGAGAACGCACGCATCGTGATCGAGCGCATGGAGGACCGCGGGGGCCTCAAGGGGGCGCTCGCGGTGCTGGCGGGTGCCTTCCGCTTCACCACCGACAAGCTGGCACCCAATCGCCCCCGCGACCTGTCGATCCGGGTGAAGAACGTGACCGCCGGCATCCGGGGCACCGACCTGTGGGGCAAGAGCACCGAAGCGCGGGACCTCGTGTGCCTGCTCGAGGGGCGCATCACCGTGGGGGCCGAGGGCCACCCGCAGGTGACGCTCGACCAGCCCCTGGATTTCTACCAGAAGCCGCGCGACGGCGCGCCCTCGGTGGCGAAGGTCGATCCGAAGCAAGTGGAGGAGTGGGCCCGCGAGACCGAGATCGCGCGCGACGGGCCCGCGGCGCGCACCGGCGGCACCTGGCGCGTGGTCGCCGGTAAGTTCGAGCGCCGCGACGACGCGCGGGTGCTGCAACGCAACCTGCGTGCGGCGGGGTACCCCGCCGACCTCATCGGGGGGCGCGACGGGGCCCTATACGCGGTGCAGGTGGCCGGATTCGCGGGCGAGGAGGAGGCCCGGGCGGCCATGGCGAGCCTGCGCGGGGTCCCGGGCACCGGCATCCTCGTCATCTCCGAAACCGCATCATTGATTCGCTGAACGGAACTTCCGCGCGCCCGCGCCTGTCACTTCCTATGTCCCGCCTTTGCGGCGAGAC
>JBBQBW010000095.1:0-7761 GCA_038318025.1 Burkholderiales bacterium
AGCTGCTCTCCCCCTCTCCCTTGGGAGAGGGCCGGGGAGAGGGTGGAGAGGGTCCATACGACTTCATCCTCTTCACCTGCAAGGCCTACGACCTCGACTCCGCCATGGACGCCATCGCACCGGCGATGCAGGGCGGCGCCACAGTGGTCCCGATGTTGAATGGCATCTCGCACCTCGAGCGCCTCGACGCGCGCTTCGGCAAGGGCAACGTGCTGGGCGGCACGTGCCAGATCAACGCCACGCTGAGGAAGGACGGGACCGTGATCCACGGCGATCCCCTGCAGAAGATGATCTTCGGCGAGCGCGATCGCACCAAGTCGGCGCGCGCCCAGGCGTTCGCGGCCGCCGTGGCCAGCTCGAAGATCGACGGCCAGCTTTCGGAAGACATCGAGCAGGACCTGTGGGAGAAGGTCGTGTTCCTCTGCGCCCTGGCAGCCACCACCACGCTCTTCCGCGGCAACGTGCGCGAGATCATGGCGGCACCCGGTGGGCGCGAGGCGATGGAGCGCGTGCTCGCCGTCAACGTCGAGATCGCGAAGGCCGAGGGACATACCCCTCGCGACGTTGCCATCGACCGCGCCAGGCAGCGCCTCACCGATCCCGAAGGCCTGTGGAGTGCTTCGATGTTGCGCGACCTCGAGGGCGGCGGGCAGGTGGAAGCCGACCACGTGGTGGGCTACATGCTCGCGCTCGCGCGCAAGCACCAACTCGACGACACGATCCTGTCGCTTGCCTACACGCACCTCAAGGCGTTCGAGGCGCGGCGCACGGCAAAGCGGCTGCCCGGATAACCTCGGCTCATGGCGTTGTCGACTCTGCTGACCATCGCATTGCTCCACTGGATCGTGCTCGTCACGCCGGGGGCCAACGTGCTGCTGGTGTCGCAGCTTGCGGCCGGCGGCAATCGGACGAGCGCGTGTTACGCCGGCTTCGGTGTCACGGTGGTCGCGGTGACCTGGGCGTTGCTGGCGATCCTCGGGGTGAATGCGCTGTTTGCATCCCTCCCGGCGCTGCGCCTCGCGTTGCAGGTGGCCGGCGGGATCTATCTTTGCTACGTCGCCACTCGTCTGTGGCGCTCTGGAACATCCGGCACCAATGCGCAAACCCCGCCGCTCACGCCCGCAGGGGCTTTCCGGCTCGGATTCATCACCAACATCATGAATCCGAAGTCGGCGCTCTTCTTCGGCAGCATCTTCGCGACCGCGTTGCCGAAGGATCCCGGCGCTGAAATGCTGGCCGCGGCGGTCGCGCTGGTCTTCGTCAATGCCCTCGCCTGGCACACGTTCCTCGCCGTTGCGTTTTCCCACCCGCGCATCCGGGCGGCTTACCTGCGCAACCGCCGGTTGCTGAATCGAGCCGCCGGCGCGCTTCTCGCGGCGTTTGGCCTGCGGCTGCTGGTGGTCACGGCCCAGGAAGTGCAGTCGCGCTGACCTCTTTCCCGAGAACCCATGCCAGCCTCCCGCCCGATCGACATCGACACCCTGTGGAAGCTCGAACGCGTGGGCAGCATGGCGCTGTCACCCGATGGCTCGGCCGCCGTGTGCGCCATCACGAGCTACTCGATGCAGGACAACAAGGGCGCAACCCACCTGTGGTTGCTGCCCACCGGCTCGTGCTCCCCGAGGCGCCTCACCAGCGCCGGGGAGAAGGATGGCCAGCCTGCGTGGTCGCCTAATGGGGATCGAATCGCGTTCCTTGCCAAGCGGGAACAGGAGGGAAAAAGGGATTCCGAGCGCCAGCTCTACGTGATCCCGGCCGCCGGTGGCGAGGCGCAGCGCAAGAGCCACTTCGGCCCCGGCATCGACGACTTCAAGTGGATGCCCGACGGCAAGCGTGTCGTCTTCATTTCGTGGGTCTGGCCGGAGGTGAAGGGCGCCCGCGCGCAGGAGCGTGAGCACAAGGCCTTCACCGAGCGCAAGGAGAGTGGCTACGTCACCCACGAGCCGCAGTATCGCCACTTCGACCGCAACCTGCCGATGGGGCGCGTGCCCCATCTGCTGCTGCTCGACCTCGCAACCGGGCGCATCACCGACCTTTTCGAGGGCACCAACTATTGCCTGCCGCGCGCCGATCCCTGCGCGGCGCATTTCGACATCGCGCCGGACGGGCGGCGTATCGCGTTCACCTACGACGCCGCGCCGCGCGATTGCGGCATGACCATGGCGCTCGCGCAGATCGACGTGCGCACGCGCCGCATCACGCCGCTGCCTCGCGACGCGGGTTGGAGCTACGACGCTCCGCGCTACAGCCCGGATGGCTCGCAGCTCGCGGGCATCGCCGCGAACCTGGGCCTGCGCCACACGATGCCGGGAAGGCTCGCGTTCCAGAGGCGCGGCGAGCCATGGCGGCTCGTGGGTGAGCATTGGGACCTCGACCTCGATGCGCCGTTGCGCTGGGGGCCGGATGGCTCGTCGCTGCTCTTCACCGCGCAGGATCGGGGCCGGTGCCCCGTGTGGCGGTTCGATGTCGTGAGCGAGGCGCTGTCGCTGGCGGTGCCCGGCGGCTGGGTGCATGGATTCGGCGTGGCCAGCGCCGCGGGCGAAGAGATCGTCGTCGTGGGCATCGATTGCGCCGAGCACCCGGTGCAGGTGCACGCGGTTCGCGCGGGTAAGGCGCAACGGCTCGAGCACTTCAACGACACGATCTTGTCGGGGATCACTCTGGGCGAGACGCGCGAGGTCTCGATCCAGGGCGCGCGCGGCGACGAGGTCCAGGTGTTCCTCACCTTTCCACCCCGCTTCAACCCGCGCAAGAAGCACCCGGTGCTCCACGTGATCCACGGCGGTCCTCATGCCGCTGCCGGCGACACTTTCGGCTATCGCTGGAACAGCCACCTGTTCGCTTCGCGCGGCTACGTCGTCGCGGCGGTGAACTACCACGGTTCGAGCGGTTTCGGTTTCCGGTTTCGCGACAGCATCATGGGGCGGATGGGGCGCCTCGAGACCGAGGACATCGAGGCGGGCACCGAGTGGCTGTTGGCTCAGCCCTGGGCCGATCGCGCACGGGTCTTCGCCGCCGGCGGAAGCTACGGCGGCTTCCTCGTCGCGTGGATGAACGGCAACATCGCGTCGGGCCGCTATCGCGCCTACGTCTGCCATGCGGGGGTGTTCGACCGCGTGGCCACGTTCAGCGCCGACTCCTACATCCACCGCCCCAGGGACCTCGGCGCGCTCTTCTGGGAGAACCCCGCCAAGGTGCGCGCCCAGAGCCCGCACTCCTTCGCGCACCGCATGGACACGCCCACGCTGGTGATCCATGGCAACAACGACTACCGCGTGCCGGACACCAATGGGCTTGCGTACTACAACACGCTCCTCGCGCGCGACGTGCCGGCGCGGCTGGTCTGGTTTCCGGACGAGAATCATTGGGTGCTGAAGCCGCGCAACTCGAAGCTCTGGTATCGGGAGTTCTTCGATTGGCTGGCGGTACATGACCCCCGGGTTCTCAAGCGGTAGCGAGTGATGCGGGCAGTAAACCTCTGGAACACGGATGAAAGGGATGAGGGCGGATAAACACGGATATTTCACATCCTTCCTTTCGCATGCCTGTCGAAGTGCGAACAAACGAGCATCCGTGTTTATCCGTATTCATCCGTTTCATCCGTGTTCCAAAGGTTTACTGCCATCGCAAGCCCCGCCGGTCGCGCTCCTGATTTGTTAGCATCCCGCCAATGACGAGCTTTGGCGAATACGACTACATCGTGGTGGGCGCGGGAAGCGCGGGCTGCGTGCTCGCCAATCGCCTCACCAAGGACGGCAAGTCCTCCGTTTTGCTGGTGGAAGCCGGCGGCAAGGACGACTGGTTCTGGATCGACGTGCCGGTGGGCTACCTCTACACCATCGGCAATCCCCGCACCGACTGGTGCTTCAAGACCGAGAGCGAGCCGGGCCTCAATGGCCGCAGCCTGGGCTACGCGCGCGGCAAGGTGCTGGGCGGCTGCTCCTCGATCAACGCCATGGTCTACATGCGCGGCCAGAGGAGCGACTACGACCACTGGGCCGAGCTCGGCAACCGCGGCTGGAGCTGGGACGAGGTGCTGCCGTACTTCAAGCGCGCGGAGAAACACTTCGGCGGCGCCAACGATCATCACGGTTGCGATGGCGAGCTCTGCGTCGAGGAGCCGCGCGTGCGCTGGGAGATCCTCGATGCCTGGCGGAATGCGGCGGAGCAGGCGGGCATCCCGAAGGTCGAGGAATTCAACCGCGGCGACAACTTCGGCAACGCCTATTTCCACATGAACCAGCGGGGCGGGCGGCGCTGGAGTGCGGCGCGCGCGTGGCTGCGGCCGGCGCTGTCGCGTCCCAACTTGACCCTCATGACCCATGCGCACACGCGCAAGGTGCTGGTCGAGGAACGCGATGGCGTGAAGCGCGCGGTGGGCATCGACCTCGTCGTGAAGGGTCGCGGCGAGGGTACGGCGCGCGCGCGCAAGGCGGTGGTGCTCGCCACCGGCAGTGTGGGCTCCCCGCAAATCCTGCAACTCTCGGGGATCGGGCCCGGCGAGTTGCTCCATCGCCACGGCATTCCGGTCGTCCACGAGCTCTCCGGCGTCGGGGGCAACCTGCACGACCATCTGCAGATCCGCATGGTGTGGAAAGTGACCGGCGGCAAGACCCTGAACGAGCTCGCCGGAAGCATCTTCGGCAAGGCGGCGATGGCGCTCGAGTACGTTTTCAGGAAGACCGGCCCGCTCACCATGCCGCCCTCGCAACTGGGCGCCTTCGCGAAGAGCGATCCGTCGCAGCCGACGCCCGACATCGAGTGGCACGTGCAGCCGCTGTCGCTGGAGAAGTTCGGCGACGCGCTCCACCCGTTCGGCGCCATCACGCCCTCGGTGTGCAACCTGCGGCCCACCTCCCGGGGCCACGTGCGCATCCGCTCGGCCGACCCGATGGCCGCCCCGGAAATCCGCCTCAATTACCTTTCCACCGCCGGGGACCAGCGGGTGGCGGCGAGCTCGATGCGCTTCACGCGCCGCATCATGGCGGCCCCCGCCCTGGAGCAGTACCGACCCGAGGAATGGCGGCCGGGCCCGGGCGTGACCGACGAGGGCGACCTCATCCGCGCTGCGGGGGACCTGGGAACGACCATCTTCCACCCCGTCGGCACCTGCCGGATGGGCCGGGACGCCGGTGCCGTGGTGGATGACCGCCTCCGGGTCCACGGCCTGCACGGGCTGCGAGTGATCGACGCCTCGATCATGCCGCGCATCACCTCGGGCAACACCAACGCCCCCACCTACATGATCGCCGAGCGCGGCGCCGAGATGCTGCTGGCTGACGGCTGAGAACCGGGCCCGCGGCCATGACTGTGGCGAATCTGCAACGGTCTTTGTAACACCCCCCCTCACGAGGGCAGGGCCACGGTATGCTGGACCTCCATGACCCCACGGCTGATCGTCGTCGGCGTCGTGGCCGCATTCATCGCGGCCGCCGGCGCCTACCTGCTGCAGGATTCCCGCGAGGCCGAAAAGCCCGCGTCGACGACGGCCGCCATCTCCGCCCCGGCCGCGAATCCTGGCTCCATATCCCGCGGCGTGGCACCGGCCCCGGGGCCGGTCGGCATCACTGCGACGCCCGTGGCGGTGCGGGCCCCGGCGCCCAAGGCCACGCTCCACAACGACTTCCTCCAGGCGAAAAGCCTGCGGCCGCTCTACGACCGCCTCCACGGCACCCCCGAGGGCGCCACCGCGGAAGGCACCTACGTGCTCTACGAGATCCTGCGCCGCTGCGCCGAGGTGACCGAGCGCGACTGGAAGCGGCCTCTCAACCGGCCCCCCCCGGCCAAGCGCGACGAGTTTCTCGCAAGCCTCGCGCCCGCCGATCCGCAGCGCGATCGCCGCATCGCCGCCTACGAGGAGGTCACCACCAACCGTTGCGTGGGCCTCGAGGGTGTCAGCGCCACCCATGCGGACCTTTCCCGGATGCTCGCCGATGCCGCGGCCGGCGGAGACCCCAAGGCGCGCGCCCACTCGATGGAGCTGGAGCTCTGGGCGGCGCGCCGCACCGACCGCAAGACCGCGCTCACCGACGAGCAATTCACCGATCTCAAGCAGATCGCCCAGACCAAGGATCCGGAGGCGCTGCTGATCGCCGGGCGCCTCATGTCGAACAGCTGGCACGAATACGCGCTGCGCCTCTCGCCTGACGGTCCCAACGTGGATCCGCGCGCGTTCCACAACGCCTTCACCGTGCTCGCCTGCGACTACGGCGCGGCCTGCGGGCAGAACAACGTGCGCATCCTGAGCGCCTGCGCCTACCAGGGGCATTGCGACGCGGGCAACCTCACCGACTACCTCACGTACTACGCCGCCTCGCCCCACGACTCGGAGCTGCTGAACCAGTACCGGGGACTCATCCGCACTGCCGTGGAGTCGGGCGACTGGTCGCGCCTGAACGTCGTGCGCGGCCCGCTCGCGCCCGGCGCGCCACGGGTGTTCTACACGCCGATGCCGCGGTAGCGTTAGGGGTCAGACTCCCAACGCAAGAGGTCTGCGTTAGGGGTCAGACTCCCAACGCGGGCTGTTTTCTTGCGTTGGGAGTCTGACCCCTAACGCACCTAACGCAGCATCGCGGGGCGCTTGGGATCGAACTTCCACCCGGGAATGAGGAATTGCATCGCCGCCGCGTCGTCGCGGGCGCCGAGGCCGTGCTTCTGGTAGAGCTGGTTCGCGCGATCGAGCTGGTCCATATCGAGCTCGATGCCGAGGCCGGGCTGCTTCGGCAGGTCGACCATGCCGCCGACGATCTTCAGCGGCTCCTTGGTGATGCGCTGGCCGTCCTGCCAGATCCAGTGCGTGTCGATGGCGGTGACCTTGCCGGGTGCGGCGGCCGCGACGTGCGTGAACATCGCGAGCGAGATGTCGAAGTGGTTGTTCGAATGCGAGCCCCAGGTGAGTCCCCAGTCGCGGCAGGTCTGCGCCACGCGTACCGAACCCTGCATCGTCCAGAAGTGCGGGTCGGCAAGCGGAATGTCCACGGACTGCAGCGACAGCGCGTGTACCATCTGGCGCCAGTCGGTGGCGACCATGTTGGTGGCAGTGGGCAGCCCCGTGGCGCGGCGGAACTCCGCCATCACCTCGCGCCCGGAGAAGCCGTCCTCGGCGCCGCACGGATCTTCCGCATACGCCATCACCCCGCCCAGTTCCCGGCAAAGTCGAATGGCGTCCTGGAGCAGCCAGCCGCCGTTGGGATCGAGCGTCACCCGCGCTTTCGGGAACCGCGCCTTGATGCCGCGGATCGCTTCGACCTCCTCCTCACCACGCAGCACGCCGCCCTTCAGCTTGAAGTCGTTGAAGCCATAACGCGCATGGGAGGCTTCGGCAAGGCGCACCACGGCATCCGGCGTCATCGCGACCTCGTGCCGCAGCCGCAGCCAGTCGTCCTTCGCATCCGGCTCGCTGCGATACGCAAGGTCGGTCTTGGTGAAATCGCCGACGAAGAAGAGATAACCCAGCATCTCGACGCGATCGCGCTGGCGGCCTTCGCCAAGCAGGTCCGCGACCGAAACCCCGAGGTGCTGGCCGAGGAGGTCGAGCATCGCCGCCTCGACCGCGGTGACCGCATGGATGGTTGTGCGCAGGTCGAAGGTCTGCTGCCCGCGCCCGCCGGCATCGCGGTCGCCGAACTTCTGCCGCATCTGTGCCAGCACCGCGAGGTAGTTGCCGAGCGACTGCCCGACCACGAGCGGCCGGGCGTCCTCGAGGGTCTGGCGGATCTTCTCGCCGCCGGGCACCTCACCGACGCCCGTGTTGCCGGCGCT
>JBBQBW010000096.1:0-7752 GCA_038318025.1 Burkholderiales bacterium
ACGGTACCGAGGACGCCTTCCACGAGGACGCGCGGGTGATGCTGTGCTCCACGTTCCAGCATCCCTACTATCCCTACAGCGGCGCGGATTCCTCCAACGCCCACATCGTCAACACCGCGCTCGCGGCGATGACCGACGGCCGCGGCTTCCGCGCCGCGGTGGAGCGCGACTGGCTGCCGGCCCTCGAGGCGTTCAAGCCGCAACTCGTGTTCGTTTCTGCGGGGTTCGATGCGCACAAGGACGACCCGCTCGCCTACCTCAAGCTCGGCGTTGAGGACTACCGCTGGGTCACCGAGCGGTTGTGCGAGGTGGCCGACCGCCACGCTGAAGGGCGCGTGGTGTCGACGCTCGAGGGCGGGTACAACACCGTGGCCCTGGGGCGGTGCGTGGTGGAGCATGTCGGCGTGCTCGTGGAGCGGGCTGCGTAGTTCAGGCTGGGGTGCTGTTCAGGGCACTTTGCGCCCGGGCCGAGGCCGCGGTCCTTGATCGACCCGGGCGCTACTCCCAAGCGAACAGCGGGATGAGGTAGCTAAGTGGGTAGCGATTCTGCGAGCGACACTCCGCGCCCTCTCGATCAAGGACCGCAAGGCCTCTCCCGAGCTTCCTGCGTCCATGTCAACCGTAGACACTTAGTAATGGTAGTGGCGCTGCGCTACCCCACGAAACTATAAAGCGGTAGCTTCGCTGCCCCACAGCAAATGCCGTTGCCTGTCGTTTAGGGTAGCGGTGACGAACGCACAGCCGAGCGGTGGCGGTCGACATGGACGGAGGAAGCTCGGGACAGGCTTTGCCCGGCCTGGGCCCGGGCGCAAAGCTTAGGCTACAAAAGCACGACCTCGGGCTCCACCACGCTCCCGGCCACCTCGAACCGCTTCTCCCGCGACCTCGCTCCAGCGACCAGCGCAACGCTTCGCCGCGGCACGCCGAACCGCTCCGCCAGCCACGCCACCAGCGCATCGTTGGCGCGATCCTCCAGCGCCGGGGCGGCCACCCGTACCTTGATGGCTTCGCCATGCAGGCCCACGGCCTCGGTGCGGCGAGCGCCCGGCTGGGCGTGGACGTGGATCACCCACGTGCCCGACGGGCTACGCCGGCACCAGGAGGCCATGGAGAGGGAGTTACTGCCCCGGAGGGGGGGCGGAGTTGGACGGCAGCAGGCCCAGCAGACCCCAGTTGCGCGTATCGATGGCGGTATGGATCAGGCCGCGATAGCGCATGGCCTGGGAGTAGGCCCAGGGCGAGGCGAGGAAGTTCTGGTACAGCTCTTCGAAGTTGACAGCGTTGCAGTAGCCGCCGAATGCGCAGGCCATCTGCGGCTCGCGGTTCAGCTGCACGCAGTCGGGACCCATGTCGCAGGCCACGAGGGAGAAGGCGCCGAGGAAGGCCGAGGGCTCGGGCACCTCGCCGTTGGGGCCCACGCGCAACTGGCTGGTCATGGCCGACTGGGCGAGGAACTGGCCCACGATCATCATCGCTTCCGGGTCGCGGGTCTCGAGGAGGCTGATGATGCGGGCGAGGTCGCTGCTGCTCACGCCGTTGGCCTGGTTCTCGGGGCGGTTCTTGATGCTGCTGTTGAGTTCGGCTACGACCAGGCGGGCCTGCGCGCGCGGGTCGCCCTGGTGGGCGGCGGCGGCGTAGAGCTCGTCGATCTCGCGCGGCGAGATCTTGGATTTCTGGAAGCCCAGGCAGCGCGCGGTGTTGTCCACGGAATCGTAGGCGGCGATGCGCTTGGCGTTGAGCGCATCGCCCACCGGCAGGCCGGCGATGAACTGGCGCTTCTGCTTGGCGCTGTAGGCGGCGAGGTCCTCGTTGATCGAGGTGGCGAACTGGCACTCCTCCAGCGCGCGGGCGAGGTGGAAGCGCTCGTCGGCAGTGAGGCTGGGCTTGCGTGCGGCGAGGCTCTCGGCATAGAGCTTGAGATCGCGGGCGGCGCGGAAATCGAGGGCCGCGGGCGACAGGCGCGACGGCGTGGCCCGTGCGATGGGCGCAGGCAGGGAGGCGAGGGTGCGGGTGGCCGGGGTGGCGTTGGCGGGAGCGACTTTGCCGGAAGCGGGCGCGGCGACTTCGACCAGCGCCGCAGGCGGGGCCAATTCGTTGCGCGCGGCGGATACCACGCCGGTGTACTTGCTCGCGATGAGCAGTCCGTAGGCGGCAAGCGAGGCCAGGCCGATGGCCGTAAGACGGTTCATGACCCAGGAGTTTCCAGCAAAAAGGGTTGTTTCGTCAATGATTTCCGCTCTGGGCGGGTGTCGGGAAGCGGCGACGCCGGGAGCGGGAACCGCACCGGGTCAATGGTGGAGGATCTTGGACAGGAACAGCTGCGCCCGCTCGGAGCGCTGGGTGCCGAAGAATTCCTCCTTGGTGCAGTCCTCGACGATCTCGCCCTGGTCCATGAAGACCACCCGGTGGGCGACGGTCTTGGCGAACCCCATCTCGTGGCTGACGCACATCATGGTCATGCCTTCGCGGGCGAGCTCCACCATCACGTCCAGCACCTCGTTGATCATCTCCGGATCGAGCGCCGAGGTGGGCTCGTCGAAGAGCATCGCGATCGGGTCCATCGACAGCGCGCGCGCGATCGCCACCCGTTGCTGCTGGCCGCCGGAGAGCTGGCCGGGAAACTTGTCCTTGTGCTTGAGCAAGCCCACGCGGTCGAGGTACTTGAGGCCGTGCTCCATCGCCTCGTCGCGCGAGCGGCCCAGCACCTTCGCCTGCCCGATGGTGAGGTTCTCGGCCACCTTCATGTGGGGGAAAAGCTCGAAGTTCTGGAACACCATGCCGATGCGCGAGCGCAGCCTGGAGAGGTTGGTCTTGCGCTCGCCCACTGAGACGCCATCCACGGTGATGGTGCCCTTCTGGAACGGCTCCAACGCGTTCACGCACTTGATGAGGGTGGACTTGCCCGAGCCCGAGGGCCCGCACACCACCACGACCTCGCCCTTTTCCACCTGGGTCGTGCAGTTGGTGAGCACCTGGAACGAACCGTACCACTTGCTCACGGCATCGAGGCTGATCATCGGCATGGAACGGGTCCTATCGGGAGGTGCTGTACTTGGCCTGCAGGCGCTTCACGGCCCACGAGGCGAAGAAACAGATGACGAAGAAGACGATCGCGACGAAGACGTAGAGCTCGACGATGCGACCGGTTATCTGGCCCTGCTTGCTCGCCGCACCCAGGAAGTCCTTCAGGCCCACCACGTACACGAGCGAGGTGTCCTGGAACAGGATGATCGCCTGGGTCAGCATGATCGGCACCATGTTGCGGAAGGCCTGGGGCAGGACCACCGTGCCCATCGCCTGCCAGTAGGTCATGCCGAGCGCGTAGGCGGCCCACGGCTGCCCGCGCGGGATCGACTGGATGCCGGCGCGGATGATCTCCGAGTAGTAGGCGCTCTCGACCATAATGAAGGCGACGACGGCCGAGGTGAATGGCCCCACCGCTTCCCCCTGCTGACCGGTGATCTTGCCCACCACCATCGGCGTGAGGAAGTAGAACCAGAAGATCGCCATGATGAAGGGGATCGACCGGATCAGGTTCACGAAGCCGGTCGCGGGCCACGACAGGATGCGCCAGCTGGAAAGCCGCGCGAGGGCGAGGAGGGTGCCGAAGAAGATGCCGCCGGCGAGCGCGATGCCGAAGAGCTTCAACGACAGCAGCATCCCGCTCCACAGGATCTCGCGGCTCTTCCAGATGACGGCCCAGTCGAAATCGGCCATCAGTGGCTCGCCGCCTTGGAGATGAAACCGGGAACGGCCAGGCGCCCCTCGAGCCAGCGCATGGCGAAGATCACGGTGAGGGTGATCACGATGTAGATGAGGGTCGCCGCGGTGAAGGCCTCGAAGGTCTTGAACGTGTATTCCGAGATCTGCCGGCTCTGGGCGGTGAGCTCCAGCACGCCGATGGTGAGCGCCGTCGAGGAGTTCTTGAAGATGGTGAGGAACTCCGACGTCATCGGCGGCACGATCAGCCGGTAGGCCATCGGCAGCAGCACGAAGCGGTACACCTGCGGCAGGGTGAAGCCCATCGCGAGGCCCGCATTGGTCTGGCCCTGGGGCAGCGACTGGATGCCGGCGCGCACCTGCTCGGCCACGCGCGAGGCGGTATAAAGCCCGAGGCAGAGCACTGCGGCGGTGAACTCCCACATGCTGAACTGCGCCGCGAACGGCAGCTCCACCAGGTTGGGCAGCTCGGTCTTCAGGTAATCACCCCAGGCCTTGGGGATCACCTCCGGCATCACGAAGTACCAGAGGAACATCTGCACCAGCAGCGGGACGTTGCGGAACAGCTCCACGTACGCCGTGGCGATGGCGCGCGGGATGCGGGTGGGCGTGGTGCGGACCACGCCGATCACCGAGCCCAGGGTGAAGGCGATCACCCAGGCGAAGATGGAGACCAGCAGTGTCCAGGCGGTCCCGGACACCAGCCAGTCGAGGTAGGTGAGCCCCCCGGAGGGGGCTTTCTGGAGGAATACGCCCCAGTCCAAAAGGCGGCCCTTAGTCGGGCAGCGCGTTGGTGCGGCAGACGTTCTCGAGCAGCGGGCTCATCGGCACGCCCATGGTCTCGCCGGAAGGCAGCTTCTCGGTGAACCACTTGGCGTAGACCTTCTTGATCGGGCCGTTGCAGACGCCCGGATCGGTGCCGAAGAAGCGCGCTACCGCGCGGCGCGCCACCACGCCGAAGGCGTCGTCGTTGTTGCGGAACATGATCCCGTACGGGTCGTACGAAAGATAGTCGCCCACCACGTCGAAGTCCTTCGGGTTCTTGGCCTTGGCCTGCAGGCCGTAGAGCAGGATGTCGTCCATGGCGAAGGCGACGGCACGCCCGGACTCCACCGACAGGAAGCTTTCGGCGTGGTCCTTGGCGTTGAGGAACTTGATGCCCAGGTTCTCCTTGTCGGAGAGGGCCTTGATGGCGCGCTCGTTGGTCGTGCCCTGGGTGACCACCACGGTCTTGCCCTTCAAGTCCTTGTACGACTTGATCCTGGCCGACTTCTTCACCAGCAGCTTGGTGCCGGTGATGAAGGTGACCGGGGCGAACGCGACCTGCTTCTGGCGCGTCAGGTTGTTGGTGGTCGAGCCGCACTCGATGTCGATGGTGCCGTTGGCCATCAGCGGGATGCGGGTCTGGGAGGTGACCGGGTTGTATTTCACGGTGAGCTGGGTCAGCGCCAGCTCCTTCTTCACTTCCTCGACGATCGCGGCGCAGATGTCCATCGAGTAGCCGATCGGCTGCTGCTTGTCGTCGAGGTAGGAGAACGGGATCGAGGTCTCGCGGTGGCCGATGGTGATGGTCCCCGAGTCCTTGATCTTCTTCAGCGTGCCGGTGAGCTCCTGGGCGATCGCCGGCGCCGCGGCGAAAGCGAGTACCACGGCCGCGAATGCGGCCCGGGACATGCGATTCATGGTGAGACCTCCACTGGGTTGGATGAGCGTTCGCGGCTTCTTGGGACTCGTCGTCCGTCCGCGTCCGCGCAAAGCATACGTCCCGCGTAGGGGGCCCGCAAGGCGATTCACGGACGCGCCGCGAACTGGTGCGCCGCGGCCCGGCAATGCCTCGCAATGGTGCTTTGGTGGAGAATGGAGGTTTCCGCTTCGACGACCCCCATTTCCCGATGCTGAACTCCACGCACGAGCCGAAGCAGGCGCTCCTCGAGCAGGTCACGCGGCTTGCCGACCGGCGCCTCGCCCCGGCAGCCGCCAAGGAGGCGAAGACTTTCATCGCTCGCTATTACGAGCAGGTGGATGCGGAGGACCTCGCCTCCCGCGCGGCCGAGGACCTCTATGGCGCGGCGCTGGCGCACCTCGCCTTCGCCCGCGATTTCGCGACCGGCACGCCGAAGCTGCGTGTCTACAACCCCCGTGGGGAGGAGCACGGCTGGGCGAGCCCGCACACCGTGATCGAGATCGTGAACGACGACATGCCGTTCCTGGTCGACTCGGTGGCGATGGAGGTGAACCGCCAGGGCTACACGCTGCACCTCCTGAACCACCCGCTCTTCACCACCCATCGCGATCCCGAGGGGCACCTCGCTTCACTGCTCGCCCCCGGCACCGAGGGCGCGCGCACCGAGTCGCTGATCCACGTGGAAGTGGACCGCGAGCTGGACCTGGCGCGCATCAAGGAGCTGGGCAACGGCATCCTCGCGGTGCTGGCCGACGTGCGCGCATCCTTCGAGGACTGGCAGGCGATGCGCTCGCGGATGGATGCGGTCGTGGCGGAGCTCGCCAACCCGCCCGCGAACCTCGACCCGCAGATCACCGCCGAGGTCCGCGAGTTCCTCGCCTGGGCCTCGGACCACCACTTCACGTTCCTCGGCTACCGCGACTACGAGCTCACGGTCGTGAACGGCGAAGACCAGCTGCGCATCGTGCCGCGCTCGGGCCTGGGGGTGCTGCGCGAGCCCAGGCTGGGCGGCGTGTCCCGCAGCTTCGCCGAGTTGCCGAAGGCGCTGCGCGCGCTCGCCCGCGAGCCCAACCTGCTGGTGCTCACCAAGGCCAACGCGCGCTCCACGGTGCACCGGCCCGGCTACCTCGACTACATCGGGGTCAGGAAATTCGACGCGTCGGGCCAGGTGGTCGGCGAGCGCCGCTTCGTGGGGCTCTATACGTCGTCGGCCTACCATGCCGATCCCCGCCAGATTCCGCTGCTGCGCCAGCGCGTGGCGCGGGTGGTGGAGGGCTCCGGCTTCCGCCCTTTCAGCCACTCGTACAAGAACCTGCTCTCGGTGCTGCAGGACTACCCGCGCGACGAGCTGTTCCAGATCGACGAGGAGACGCTCCTCGAGACCGCGCTCGGCATCCTGCGCCTGGGCGACCGGCGCAAGACCCGCGTCTTCGTCCGCCGCGACGTGTACGGCCGCTTCTATTCGGTGCTGGTCTACCTGCCGCGCGAGAACTACAACACCGTGGCGCGGGTGAAGATCCAGGAGATCCTGAAGCGCCACCTTAACGGCGCCAGCGCGGAATTCACCGTCCACCTGTCGGAGGCCACGCTCGCCCGGCTGCACATGCTGGTCCGCTCCTCGCCGTTGGAGGCGCCGCGCTACGACGAGCGCGCGATCGAGGCCGACATCGTGCAGGCCACGCGGCGCTGGGAGGACGACCTCAAGGCGGCGCTGGTGGAGGCAGTGGGGGAGGAGCGCGCCACGGCCATCGCGCGCGCCTATGGCGAGGCGTTCCCGGCCGGCTACCGCGAGGCGGTCACGCCGCGCGTGGCGGTGCGCGACCTGGCGGCGATCGAGAAGCTCGACGATGCGCACCCCTTCGTGGTGAGCCTGTACCGCCCGGTGGAAGGCGGCGCGCACACGTTGCGGCTGCGCGTGCTGCGCCTGGGGGCGCCGGTGCCGCTATCCGGAAGCCTGCCGGTGCTGGAGAACATGGGCCTCGAAGTGCTGGACGAGGCTTCCTACGAGATCAAGCGCGCCGCGGGCCCGGTGGTGTTCGTGCACGACTTCGGCCTGAAGAGCGCGCGGGCGATCCCCGACGTCGCGGCGATCAAGGTGCCCACCGAGGAGGCGCTGCTGCGCGTGGCGCGCCAGGAGATCGAGAACGACGGCTTCAACCGCCTCACACCCGGCGCCGCCATCGCGGCCGACGACGTGGTGGTGCTGCGCGCGTATGCCAAGTACCTGAAGCAGGCAGGCTTCACGTTCAGCCAGTCGTACATCGAGCAGACCCTCGCCGCGCACGCGCCGATCACGTCGCAGCTGGTGGCCCTCTTCCACGCGCGCTTCGACCCGGCGCGCGACCGCG
>JBBQBW010000097.1:0-7711 GCA_038318025.1 Burkholderiales bacterium
GAGGAGGATCAGCGCGCCCTTCTTCTCGGCGTAGGCCGCGATGCGCTTCAGCCGCTCGAGGCCCGCCTCCATGCGCATTTTCTTGTCCGAGGTGAAGTGGTAGCCGGCGTGCACCACGATCCACTTCGCTCCCAACCGGCCGAACATGTCGACGTACGCCTTGAGGTAATTCTCGGTGCCTTCGGCCACGTGGGGCGAGTACTCCGCCACGTTCACGCCCGAGAGGGTGTGCAACCCGAGGTGCAGGCCATGGCGCTCGATCGAGTCGCGCACCGCCCCGGCGCGCCGGTCATCAAAGGTATCGAGCGCATTGGCAGCCGCATCGAGCTGGATGTCGATGCACTTCACGCCGTTGGCCACCGCCCATTGGATGCCGTCCTCGAGCTTGGCCCGGCGCCCGATATCCACCCCGATCCGGTCTTTGAGACCCAATTCGTCCCCCAAGTGTCGACAACTTATCGTGACAAGTGTACAACTGTCAGCGATCAAAGCCAAACCAAGCTTCATTCCGGAGGAGAGCCCACCCATGAAAAATCGCATCCCGGCCCTGGTGGCCGCCTTGACCCTCGGCCTCGCGCTGCCCGCCCTGGCCCAGGAAAAATTCCCTTCCAAGCCGATCGAGGTGGTGACCCACTCCGGCGCCGGCGGGGGCACCGACATCACCGCGCGGATGATGATGGTCCACGCGCCCGGCGTGTTCGGCACCGAGCTCGTCGTGGCCAACCGGGTGGGGGGCAGCGGCGCCGCGGCGCTGGCTTACGCGGCCACCAAGCCGCGCGATGGCCACACCATCCTGCTGGTCACGCAATCGCACCTGCTCACCATCCTCTCGGGCAAGACGCAGGTGAAGTACGACGACCTCGTGGCCCTGGGGCGCGCGACCGCCGACCCGCAGATCCTGATGGTCGGGAAGTCCAGCCCGATCAAGGACGGCCGCGACCTGGTCGCCGCCGGCAAGACGAAGAAGCTCAAGGTGGGCGTGACCCACATCGGCAGCATCGACCACATCTCGCTGGTGGGCTTCGCACGCAAGGCCGGGCTGCAGGCGCCGACGGCGGTGCCGTTCCGCGGCGGCGGCGACATCGTCGTGAACGTGGTGAGCGGCAACCTCGACTTCGGCATGCTCAACTACTCCGAAGCCGAGTCACAGATCAAGGCCGGCGACGTACGCCCGGTGATGGTGCTCGCCTCGCAGCGGCTCAAGGTGCTGCCCAACGTGCCCACCGCCAAGGAACTCGGCATCGACGCCGAGTACTCGACGGTGCGCGGGTTCGTCGCGCTCAAGGGCACGCCGGATGCGGCGCTGAAGACCCTCGAGGACGGCCTGATGAAATCGATGCAGGGGCAGATGTACAGCACCTACATCGAGACCTCGGGACAGGCCCCGGACAGCGTGGCCGGACGCGCCACGTGGCAGACGCAGCTCGACGCGATGTACAAGGACGCCGAAGCCGAGCTGAAGAGCCTCGCGGCAGCGCCGAAATAGGATGCGCCGCCAGGACGTGATCGTCGCCGCGGTGGCCCTGGCGGGCGCCGCGGTGGCCTTCGGGCTCACCTTCAGGTTCACCTCCACCACCCCGGCGGCGATGATGTCGGGAATGGGCGCGGAATTCTTCCCGCGCCTGGTGATCGGCCTCATCGCGATCCTCGCCGTGTGCGTGGCGCTCGGCATCGGCAACCCGGGGATGGACAAGCCCGCGCCGATTCCCGGCATCGTCTGGATCACGCTCGGCGTGATGGCCCTCTACATCGTGATGCTCGAGGTGGCCGGCATGTGGCTCGCCTCGTTCGCGATCATGGTGGGCCTTGGATGGCTGTGGGGCGAGCGCAACCTGGTGAAGCTCTCGGCGCTCGCGGCCATCATGCTGCTGGTGGTCTACGGCGGGTTCGTGAAGGTCCTGAAGGGCGGGTTTCCCGCCGGGCTCTGGTCCTGATGGAAGCCTTCATCGCGGGGATGGGAGCGGCATTCACGCCCTACATCCTGTGGCTGATCCTGGCGGGCACGGTGCTCGGCATCGTGGTGGGCGCGTTGCCCGGAATCAGCGGCAGCACCACCACGGCGCTCCTCCTGCCGCTCACCATCACCATGACGCCCACGGCCGCGGTGGCGTTCCTGGGCTCGATCTACTGCGCCGCCAACTACGGCGGCTCCATCACGGCGATCCTGATCAACACGCCCGGCGATCCCTCGGCCTCGGCGACCGCCTACGACGGCTATCCCATGGCGCGGCGCGGCGAGGCGGGACGGGCGCTCGGGATGTCGGCGTTCGCGAGCGCCATCGGCGGCATCTTCAGCGTGCTCGTGCTGATCGTGGCCGCCCCGCTCCTCGCGCGGCTCGCCTACCAGTTCGGACCGCCGGAATACTTCGCCCTCGCCCTCTTCGGCCTTTCGATGGTCGCTGCGGTGGGGGGCGATTCGGCGTCGAAGAACCTGCTGGCGGGCGCTTCCGGCGTGCTGCTCGCCACCATCGGCCTGGACCTCACCACCGGGGTGGAGCGCTTCACCTTCAACGTGCCGGCGCTCTCCGATGGCCTGGATTTCATCCCGGTGCTGGTGGGGCTCTTCGCGGTCTCGGAGCTCTTCGAGCGCATCTCCCAGCGCCACGTGAAGCTGGAAGCGATCAAGCTGAACGCCCTCAAGCTGCCGACCCTCGCGGACTTCCGCAAGTGCGCGAAGGCGATCGGGCTGTCGAGCGTGCTCGGCACCTTCATCGGCGCGTTGCCGGCACTCGGGGCCACCACCGCGGCGCTCATCAGCTACAACGAGACCAAGCGCTGGTCGAAGTACAAGGAGGAGTTCGGCAAGGGGGCGATCGAGGGCATCGCAGGCCCCGAGGCAGCGAACAACGCCGCGGTCGGGGGCGCGATGGTGCCGACCCTCGCGCTCGGCATCCCGGGCAGCACCACCACGGCGATCATCCTCGCCGGCCTCATGATCCAGGGCGTGCGGCCCGGCCCGCACCTCTTCACCGAGCAGCCGACGCTGCTCTACGTGGTGTTCGGCTCGATGCTGGCCTGCAACCTCCTCTACCTGGTGCTCGGCTTCGGCTTCGCCAAGGCTTTCGCGCGCATCACGCTGATCCCCGATGCCTACCTCTGGCCCGGGGTCTTCATCCTTTCGGTGGTGGGCGCCTATGCGCCCAACCAGTCGATCATTGACGTGTGGGTGATGCTCGCCTTCGGCGTCGTGGGCTTCTTCTTCAAGCGCTACGGCTTCTCGCCCGCGCCGCTCATCATGGGCCTGGTGCTGGGAAAGATGGTCGAGGAAACCATGAAGCAGTCGCTGCTCCTCTTCGACCAGGACTGGAGCCAGTTCTTCCACCGCCCCGTCGTGGTGACGCTGTTCGCCATCACCGTGCTCGGGCTGGCCGCGCCGCTCATCTCCAGCGCGTGGCGCCGCCGCTACCCGAAAGTCCCTCCCCCCACCGCAAGATAGAGACGCCATGCCGCACATTCCCGCCTCACCCGCCCTGTCCCGCTTCCGCGTGCTCGACTTGACGCAAGTCCGCGCCGGACCCACGGCCGCCCGCCAGCTCGCCGACTGGGGCGCCGACGTGATCCAGGTGCAGATGCCCGAGACCATGCGCGGCGACGACACCCTTGGCGGCCAGGAAGGCTCCGACTACCAGTACACGCACCGCAACAAGCGCTCCATCACGCTGAACCTGAAGCAGCCCCAGGGCATCGAAGTGCTGAAGAAGCTGGTGGAGAAAGCCGACGTGCTGCTCGAGAACTTCCGTCCCGACGTGAAGAACCGGCTCGGCATCGACTACGAGACGCTCTCGAAGATCAACCCGCGGCTGGTGTACGCCAGCATCTCCGGCTTCGGCCAGACCGGCCCCTATGCCTCCCGCCCCGGCTTCGACCAGATCGCCCAGGGCATGGGCGGGCTCATGTCGGTGACGGGATTGCCCGATCGCGGCCCGCTGCGCGTCGGCATCCCGATCGCCGACCTCACCGGCGGCATCTTCGCGGCCTATGGCGTGACGGTGGCGCTGCTCGAGCGCGAGGTCTCGGGCAAGGGCCAATGGGTGCAGACATCGCTGCTGCAGGCGATGGTGTACATGATGGATTTCCAGACCGCGCGCGTGACACTCGACGGCGACGTGCCGGGCCAGGCGGGGAACTTCCATCCCACCAGCATGCCCACCGGCGTCTACAAGACGAAGGACGGCCACATCAACTTGGCCGTCTTCGGCGGCAAGATCTGGGAACGATTCTGCGAGGCGATCGGCGCGCCCGAGTGGATCAAGGACCCGCGCTCGGTCAACAAGTCCGCGCGGCACGTGAACCGCGATTGGCTCAACGCCGAGATCGAGAAGCACCTCGCGAGCCACACGAGCGACCATTGGGTCGAGACGCTCAACGCGGCGGGTGTGGCCTGCGGGCACATCAACAACGTGAAGCAGGCGCTCGAGCACGAGCAGATCCAGCACCTGGGAATGGTGCAGGAAGTCGAGTCGCCGCGCCTGGGCAAGCAGCGCCTGGTGGGGCAGCCGATCGTCATGTCGCGCACCCCGTCGAAGATCTCGCGCTCGACCCCCGTGCGCGGCGAGCATACCGAGGAGATCCTGGCCGAGGCCGGCTTCGATCCGGCCACCATCAAGCGCTACAAGGAACAAGGAGTCTATTGATGAACGACATGACCTATCCCACCAACACCGAGCGCGTGAAGACCTGGCTCGATGGCCAGGTGCTGCACATCCGCTTCAACAACCCCGCCAAGCACAACGCGCTGTCGGTCGACATGTGGGAGGCGGTGCCGCAGTTGCTGGCACGCGCCGAGGGCGACGACAACGTGCGCATGGTGGTGTTCTCCGGCGAGGGCGGGAAGTCGTTCGTCTCCGGCGCCGACATCTCGCAGTTCGAGGACATGCGCGCGGCCGAGGAGGCGGTGAAGCGCTACGAGCAGATGGCCGAGGGCGCGCTGGAAGGCATCTACGAGTTCTCCAAGCCCACGGTCGCCGCGATTCGCGGCTACTGCATCGGCGGCGGCGTGAACGTGGCCATCAGCTGCGACCTCCGCATCTCCGAGGACCGGTCGATCTTCTCGATCCCGGCCTCGCGCCTGGGCCTGGGCTACCGGGTTTCCGCCATGCGCAACTTGACGCACCTGGTGGGCCCCGGCCACGCCAAGGACATCTTCTTCACCGGCCGCCGGCTCGACGCCGCCGAGGCCCATCGCATCGGCCTGGTGAACCGCATCGCCGCTCCCGACAAGCTCGATGACCTGCTGAAGGAATACACCGACGCCATCTGCACCGGCGCGCCGCTCACCATCAAGGCCGGGAAGCGGATCATCCGCGAGGTGCTCAAACCCGACCGCGACCTCGACACCGACCTGTGCCGCCGGCTGATCCTCGACTGTTTCGAGAGCGCGGACTACGCCGAGGGCCGCAAGGCCTTCATGGAAAAACGCAAACCCGTGTTCAAAGGAAAGTGAGACGAGCCCTCCCTCTGCCTTGGGAGAGGGCCGGGGAGAGGGTCATCAAGGAGAAATGATGTTCAAAGGTATCGCCGTTGCATTACTCGCCACCGTTGTCTCCGCACCCGCGCTCGCCGCGTGGCCCGAGAAACCCATCAAGGTGTTCGTGGGCTACGCGCCCGGGGGCTCCACCGACGTGGTCGCCCGGATGATCGCACCCAAACTGGGCGAGAAGCTGGGACAGCCGATCATCATCGAGAACAAGCCGGGGGGCGCGGGCGACCTCGCCGCCGAGGTCATGCTGCAGGCCCCGGCCGACGGTTACACGCTGATGATGAGCACCGTGGCACTCCACGCCATCAACCCGGGGCTGATGAAGCAGAAGTTCGATCCGCTGGGCGACTTCACGCCGATCGCATTCGTGTGCTCGTACCCGATGATCATGATCGGCTCGCCCCAGAGTACCTTCAGGACGCCGGCGGAGATGAAGGACGCGGCGGCGAAGGGCGGGCTGTTCTACTCCTCCTCGGGCGTGGGCTCGCCGGGCCACCTGTCGGGCGAGCTCCTCACCAGGGCGACCGGCGCCAACCTCACCCACGTGCCCTACAAGGGCGGCGCGCCCTCGGTGATGGCGATCATCAGCGGGGAAGCCCAGGTGAACTTCGCGACGCTGCCCGCCGTGGTGCCGCAGATCCGCGGCCAGAAGGTGCGCCCGATCGGCCTGGCCTCGAAGCAGCGCAACCCCGCGGTGCCCGACACCCCGACCCTCGAGGAGCTGGGCCTCAAGGACTTCGACGTCGGCACCTGGAGCGGGCTCATCGGCCCCAAGGGGATGCCCGCCGACGTGGTGAAGAAGATCAACGATGCCGTCACCGCCGTGGTGAACGACCCGGTGATCCAGAAGCGCCTCGTCGATGAGGGCGCGGAAATCCGACTGATGTCCCCGGCCGATTTCGGGAAATTCATTCGCGAGGAGAATGCGCGCTGGGTGAAGGTGGTGAAGGACGCGGGGATCAAGGCGCAGTAAGCCTAGAGGTTGGCTTCGAGGATCGACCCGGTCTCCGACTCGGTCATCACGAGGGTCGAAGTCCCGCCGCGGAACGCCACGTTGGTGACGATGGATCCCGCCGGCGACTTCACGAAGTGCGTCACCTCGCCTTTCGCGTTCAGCACGAAGGCGCCGCCGGCCGAGGCGTGGGCGACGACGAGGCGATTGCCCGCATCCACCGCCATGCCGTCAGGCCCGCTCGGGCCGAAGAAGGTGCGGAAGGCGCCGACCTTGGAGACGGACTGGTCGGCCAGCAGCGGCCCGCGCCACACCTGGTTGGCGCGCGTCACCGCCACGTAGAGCGCCTTGCCGGAGGCGTCAAGGGCGATGCCGTTGGGGCTCGGGATGCCGCCCATCACGAGGTCGAGCTGTCCCGCCGACCGCAGGCGGAACACGCGCCCGGTGGGATCGTGCAGCCCCGTCTGGCCCTGGTCGGTGAAGTAGCAGTTGCCCTGGGCGTCGAAGGTGAGGTCGTTGAGCCCGCGGAACGATTCACTGTTGCGATGGCCCAGCACCGGCACCGGCGCATTGCCCGGCTTCGACACGTCGAGCTTCAGCAGGCCGCGGCGGTAATCCGCGATCCACAGCGACCCGTCGCGATGCAGCGCCGTGCCGTTGGGCCAGCCGTCGTACTGCGCCCACAGGGTCCACTCGAGCGCGGGCGAGATGCGCAAGATGCGCCCGAACGGAATGTCGCAGACGTAGAGGTTGCCCGCGAGGTCGAAGGTCGGCCCCTCGAGGAAGGAATCGACTTCGCTGCCCGGCCTGTTGGCGTCGGACCACTCGGTGCGCTGCTTCCTGCGGAACGAGTCGGGCAGGCGAGTGAGGACGCGCGCATCGACGATCGTGGGATCGGTGAAGGAAAGGTTCCACATGGCTACTCGGGCTTCACGCCCGCGGCGCGCGCCAGCTCGCCCCAGCGCTTCGTCTCGTCGCGGATGAGTTGCGCGAACGCCTCGGGCGCGGAGAGCTTCTGCGACAGCGCCCGCGCCGAGAAGTCGACGATGCCGCCCGCCGAGTACGGCACGATGACCTTCACCGGTTGCTGCGGCCAACTTCCCTGCGCGGCGGCATGCAACGCCGCGGTGGACAGCACGAGTGATGCGACGAGCTTTTTCATGGTTTCTCCGAATGTGACAATTAGGGGACCACCTTAGGGGAAAGACCACCAGTTGAAAGGAATTAAAACCGGCCGGCCCCGTTCATGTTAATGAACATGTGTTGTGTAACAAAAAGTT
>JBBQBW010000098.1:0-7707 GCA_038318025.1 Burkholderiales bacterium
GCGCGCCAGAAGCTGGTGCAGAAGATCGGCGAGAACATCACCGTGCGCCGCTTCGAGCGCATCGAGGCCGGCGGCAAGCTCACGCAGTACGTGCACCCCGGCTCCAAGATCGGCGTGCTGGTGGACCTGGAAGGCGAGGAGGAAGTCGCCAAGGATGTCGCCATGCACATCGCCTTCGCCAAGCCCAAGTACATGACGAAGGACCAATACCCGGCCGAAGCCATCGCCGCCGAGAAGAAAATCCTCGAGGCGCGCGCCGCCGAGAGCGGCAAGCCCGCGGAAATCGTGGCCAAGATGGTGGACGGCGGCATCAACAAGTTCCTCGCCGAGAACACCCTGATGGGCCAGCCGTTCGTGAAGGACGACAAGCTCACCGTCGAGAAGATGCTCGCCGGGCGCAAGTCCAGGCTCCACGGCTACCGGTTCCTGGTGGTGGGCGAGGGCATCGAGAAGAAGCAGAACGACTTCGCGGCCGAGGTGGCCGCCATGACCAAGACCGCTGCCTGACCTCGCGGGGGCAGCCCCCTCGGGGCAGCAGAAAAGGACACCGGCTTGAGCGAACCCAACCCACCCGCTGCACCCGCCTACACGCGCATCCTCCTCAAGCTCTCGGGGGAGGCGCTGATGGGCGGCGACTCCTTCGGCATCAACCGCGAGACCGTCGACCGGATCGTGGGCGAGGTGAAGGAGATCTCCGCGATGGGCGTGCAGGTCGGCATCGTGATCGGCGGGGGCAACATCTTCCGCGGCGTCTCCCAGGGCGCCGCGGGAATGGACCGCGCCACCGCCGACTACATGGGCATGCTCGCCACCGTGATCAACGCGCTGGCGCTATCGGATGCGATGAATCGCGGCGGGCTGGTGGCGCGCGTGCAGTCGGCGCTCAGCATCGAGCCGGTAGTGGAGCCCTACATCCGCGGCAAGGCGATGCGCTACCTCGAGGAAGGCAAGATCGTGATCTTCGCCGCGGGGACCGGCAACCCGTTCTTCACCACCGACACCGCGGCGGCGCTGCGCGGGCGCGAGATCGAGGCCAACATCGTGCTGAAGGCAACGAAGGTGGACGGCGTCTACACCGCCGACCCGATGAAGGACAAGAGCGCCACGCGCTACCACAAGGTCACCTTCGACGAGGCGTTCGTGAAGAACCTGAAGGTAATGGACGCGACGGCGCTGGCGCTGTGCCGCGACCAGAGGCTGCCGATCAACGTGTTCTCGATTTTCAAGGAGGGCGCGCTCAAGCGCGTCGTCATGGGCGAGGACGAGGGGACGCTCGTTCACGCCTGAGCTGGATCCGGAAAAAACCATGGGGGAGAGCGCATGACCATCGGTGACATCAAGAAGCAGGCTTCCGAGAAGATGGCCAAGTCCGTCGAGGCGCTGAAGACCGACCTCGGCAAGGTGCGCACCGGGCGCGCGCACGTCGGCATCATCGACCACATCCGCGTCGACTACTACGGCTCCGAGATGCCGATCAACCAGGTCGCCAACGTGACCCTCTCGGACGCGCGCACCATCTCGATCCAGCCGTTCGAGAAGAAGATGGTCCAGGTGGTCGAGAAGGCGATCCGCGACTCCGACCTGGGCGTGAACCCCGCCACCTCCGGCGACATGATCCGGGTGCCGATGCCGGCCTTGACCGAGGAGCGCCGCCGCGAGCTCACCAAGCTCGTGAAGCACGAGGGCGAGACCTCCAAGGTGGCGGTGCGCAACATCCGCCGGGACGCCCTCACCCACGTGAAGGAGCTGGAGAAGAAGGGCGAGGTGAGCCAGGACGACGAGAAGCGCGCCCAGGAGGATGTCCAGAAGATGACCGACAAGGCGATCGCCGACATCGACCGCCTGGTCGCGGACAAGGAAAAGGAACTGATGGCGGTCTAGGGAGTCTCGCTCAAGACACCGCCTTCGATCCCATGCCCGATTTCACCAGCTCCACGCAGTCCCTCCCCAAGTCCGGCGAGGTGCCGCGGCACGTGGCGATCATCATGGACGGCAACGGCCGGTGGGCCAAGCGCCGCTTCCTGCCGCGCGTGGGCGGGCACCGCCGGGGCGTGGAGGCCGTGCGCGAGGTGGTCAAGTCGTGCATGGAGCGCGGCGTGGGCTACCTCACCCTCTTCGCCTTCTCGAGCGAGAACTGGCGCCGTCCCAAGGACGAGGTCACGTTCCTGATGCAGCTCTTCCTCCGCTCGCTGGAGCAGGAGGTGGGCAAGCTCCACGAGAACGGCATCCGCTTCAAGGTGGTGGGGGACCTGTCGGCCTTCGACGCGCCGATCGTCGAGCTGATCCGCCGCGGCGAGGACCTCACCCGCGCCAACACCGGCCTCACCCTCACCGTCGCCGCCAACTACGGCGGGCGCTGGGACATGCTGCAGGCGGCCAACCGCTGCCGCGAGGAAGACCCGGCCGCGCACATCACCGAGGAGCGCCTGGCCGCGCGCCTGTCGATGGCCTACGCGCCCGAGCCCGACCTCTTCATCCGCACCGGCGGCGAGCAGCGCGTCTCCAACTTCCTCCTCTGGCAGCTCGCCTACACCGAGCTCTTTTTCACCGACGCCCTCTGGCCCGACTTCGGCGCCCAGGCGCTGGAGGAGGCCTTCGCCTCGTTCCGCCGCCGCGAACGCCGCTTCGGCCGCACCAGCGAGCAGCTGGTCGAGCCTGTCTCCCAGGCCGTCTAGCGCCCCGGCGCGCCGCCCGTGCTGAAAACCCGAGTCATCACGGCGGTCGCGATCCTGCTGGTCGTCCTGGGCATGCTGTTCCTGGTCCCGGCGGCCGGCTGGTCGCTGTTCGCGCTCGCCATCGCGCTGGTCGGTGCGTGGGAATGGTCGCGCCTGGCCGAGCTCTCGCCCGGCGCCCAGGGCGCGTACCTCGCCATTTCCGGCGCCATCGGCGCGGCGGCCTGGATCGCCTCGCTGCGCCTGCCGGCTTCGGAGTTCTTCGCGCTCGCCCTGTGGACCTTCGGCGTGGCCGCCGCGTTCTGGATCGTGGTGGCGCCCCTGTGGCTCGCGCGACATTGGCGCCCCGGGCCCCTGGTCGCGGCGATCGCCGGATGGATCGTGGTGTGGCCCACCTGGTTCGCGCTCGTGTTCCTGCGCGAGGTGAGCCCGTGGGTGCTGCTGGCGGTGGCGGCGCTGGTGTGGGTGGCCGACATTGCCGCCTATTTCGCCGGCCGCCGGTTCGGCAAGCGCAAGCTCGCCCCCGCCGTGAGCCCGGGCAAGTCATGGGAAGGGGTGTACGGGGGGATGGCCGGGGTGCTCGCCTACGGCCTCGCGCTGTGGTGGATCTCGCGCCACTACGCGACGCCGCTCACCCCGCTCTTCACGCCCGCCGGCGGCATTGTGGCCCTCGCGGCGATGCTGCTGCTCGCGGGACTGTCCGTGGTCGGTGACCTGTTCGAATCGTGGATGAAGCGCGGCGCCGGCATGAAGGACTCGAGCCAGTTGCTGCCCGGGCATGGCGGCGTGCTCGACCGCATCGACGCGCTCACCTCGACGCTGCCGGTGGCGGCGCTGGCGATCGCCGCGTGCCTGCGTTGAAGGCGACCCTCTCCCCGGCCCTCTCCCAGGGGAGAGGGAGAAGAATCACCCTCTCCCCGGCCCTCTCCCAGGGGAGAGGGAGAAGAATCACCCTCTCCCCGGCCCTCTCCCACGGGAGGGGGAGAAGAACCACCCTCTCCCAGGGGAGCGGGAGAATTCCATGAAGCGGCTGGCAATACTTGGCTCCACCGGCTCCGTGGGCGAGAGCACGCTCGATGTCGTCGCGCGGCACCCGGACCGCTTCGCCGTGGTGGCGCTGGCCGCCGGACGCAACGACGCAAAGATGCTCGAGCAGTGCATCGAGCATCGGCCGCTGCACGCGGTGCTCGCCGACGCCGATGCCGCGGAGCGCCTCGCGCGCGCCGTGGCCGAGCGCGGGCTGCCGACGAAGGTGGGCGGCGGCGACGCGGCGCTGGAAGCGCTCGCGACCCTCGGCGAGGTCGACTCCGTGATGGCCGCCATCGTCGGGGCCGCGGGGCTGCCGGCAGCACTCGCAGCGGCGCGCGCGGGCAAGGAGGTCCTCCTCGCCAACAAGGAGGCGCTCGTAATGTCGGGCGCGCTCTTCATGCAGGCGGTCGCGGAGGGCGGCGGCACGCTGCTGCCAATCGACAGCGAGCATTCCGCCATCTTCCAGTCGCTGCCGCGCGGGTTCGTGTGCGGGCGCGCGGGCGAGGCGGATCGCGCCGGGGTGCGCCGCCTGCTGCTCACCGCTTCCGGCGGGCCCTTCCGCACCACGCCGCTCGATCGCCTCGCCCGGGTCACGCCGGAGCAAGCCTGCGCGCACCCCAACTGGGTGATGGGCCGCAAGATCTCGGTGGATTCGGCCACGATGATGAACAAGGGGCTCGAGGTGATCGAGGCCCATTGGCTGTTCGGCGCACCGCTCGAGATGATCCAGGTCGTGGTGCATCCGCAAAGCGTGATCCACTCGATGGTCGAATACCTCGACGGCTCGGTGATCGCGCAGCTGGGGGCTCCCGACATGCGCACCCCCATCGCCTGCGCCATGGCCTGGCCGGACCGCGTCGAGTCGGGCGCCGAGCCGCTCGACTTCACCACCCTCGGCGCCCTCGAGTTCGAACGCGCCGACATGGCGCGCTGGCCGTGCCTCAAGCTCGCCGGCGAGGCGATCCGGCGCGGCGGAACCGCCCCCGCGGCCCTCAACGCCGCCAATGAGATCGCGGTCGAGGCGTTCCTCGGCGGCCGGCTCGCCTTCACCGGCATCGCGCGAGTGATCGAGGAGGTGCTCGGCGAAACCGACGTGGAGCCCCTCAAGTCGCTCGATCAAGTCTATGCTGTGGATATCGAGGCACGGGCCCTTGCGGCGCGCTACGTGGCGCGCTCCGGCGCCCGCGCCTCCAGCCTCTCGACGTAAGCCATGAACCTCCTCGTCACCATCGCTTCCTTCCTGGTCACCGTGGGCGTGCTCGTCGTCATCCACGAGCTCGGCCACTACCTCGCCGCGCGCCTGGTGGGAGTGAAGATCCTGCGCTTCTCCGTGGGTTTCGGCCGCACGCTGTGGATGCGCCAGCTGGGCCGCGACCGCACCGAGTGGGCGGTGGCCGCGGTGCCCCTCGGCGGCTACGTGAAGATGCTCGACGAGCGCGAGGGCGAGGTGGCGGCGGAGGACCGAGGGCGCGCCTTCAACCGGCAAAGCGTGTGGGCGCGCATCTTCATCGTGCTCGCGGGCCCGGCCGCCAATTTTCTGCTCGCGGCCCTCGTGTACTGGGCGCTTTTCGTGGCGGGACTGCCGGGATTGAAGCCGGTCCTGGGCGAGCCGGCCGCGAACACGCCCGCGGCCATCGCCGGGCTTGCCAACGGCGACGTCGTGGTCGCGGTAGGCGAGGAGCCCACCCCCACCTGGAACGACGTGCGCTGGATGCTGTTGAAGGAAGCGGTGAAGCGCGGCTCCGTCGCCTTCGAGGTCGAGGGCTCCGGGGGCGGGCGCACCACGCGTACCCTCGACCTGTCGTCGATCACCAAGGACGATCTCGACCGCGACTTCCTGGTGAAGCTGGGGCTGCGTCCCTTCCGGCCCATGGTCCCCGCGGAGCTGGGGCGCGTGGTCCCGGGCAGCGCCGCCGAGCGCGCCGGCCTGCAGGCCGGCGACCGCATCGTCGCCATCGATGGCAAGTTCATCGCCACCTGGTTCGACTTCACCTCCACGGTTTCGAAGCAGCCAGGGCGTTCTCTGCAGCTCACGGTGAACCGCGGCGGGCGCGAGTTCGCGTTCCGCGCCACCCCGGATCCGGTGGGCGAGGGTGATAACCGCATCGGCCGCCTCGGCGTCGAGGCGGGCGACCAATTGAAGCGCGAGTACCAGCGCATGACGACCACGGTGCGCTACGGCCCGGTGGACGCGATCGGGCGCGCGATCCACAAGGTCGCCGACCTCTCGGCCTTCAGCCTGAAGATGCTGGGGCGCATGATCGTGGGCGACGTTTCATGGAAGAACCTGTCGGGCCCGATCACCATCGCCGACTACGCCGGGCAGTCCGCGCAGCTGGGGTGGATCACCTGGCTGGGGTTCCTCGCGCTCGTGAGCGTGAGCCTCGGCGTCCTCAACTTGCTGCCCATCCCGCTGCTGGATGGGGGGCACCTGGTGTATTATTTCGCGGAAATCGTGAAGGGAAGCCCCGTCTCCGAAAGGACGATGGAAATCGGACAGCGATTGGGCATGGCGCTCCTCCTCGGCCTCACCTTCTTCGCGTTCTACAACGACATCAACCGCCTGTTTACGGGCTAGAGCCCTTGAATCATTCAAGACTGACAGCCCTGCGCGTCGCAATCGCGGCCGCGCTCACCGCCGCCCTTCCCGCACTCGCCATCCAGCCGTTCGTCATCCGCGACATACGCGTGGAGGGCGTGCAGCGCACCGAGGCGGGCACGGTGTTCACCTACCTGCCGGTAAAGGTGGGCCAGAGCATCGACGACGAGAAGGCCGCGGCCGCCGTGAAGGCCCTCTACGCCACCGGCTTCTACTCCGACGTGCGCCTGGAGAGCGACGGCGACGTCCTCATCGTCTTCGTCCAGGAGCGCCCGGCCATCGCGCAGATCGAGATCGAGGGCGCGAAGGAGTTCACCCGCGACAACCTGAAGGACGGGTTGAAGCAGGCCGGGATCTCCGAAGCCAAGATCTACGACAAGTCGCTGCTGGACCGCGCCGAGAAGGAGCTGAAGCGCCAGTACACCAGCCGCGGCTTCTACGGCGCGGTGGTGAAGACCACGGTGACCCCGCTCGAGAGGAACCGCGTGTCGTTGCGCTTCGACATCGAGGAGGGCGCCACCACCAAGATCGCCGACATCAACATCATCGGCGCCAAGGATTTCAGCGAGCGCGAGTTGCTGCGGCAGATGAAGCTCACGACGCCGGGCTGGTTCACCTGGTTCACCAAGGACGACCAGTACTCCAAGCAGCAGCTCACCGCCGACCTGGAGGCGCTGCGCTCGTTCTATCTCAACCGCGGCTACCTCGAGTTCAACGTCGAGTCGACCCAGGTCTCGATCACCCCGGACCGCGAGAAGATCTTCATCACGGTGGCGATCACCGAGGGCCCGGTGTACCGCCTGGGCGAGATCAAGCTCTCGGGCGACCTGATCGTGAAGGAGGAGGAGCTGCGCCGGCTGGTGCCGATGAAGCAGGGCGACGTGTTCTCCCGCGAGAAGATCGTGGAGGCGACCAAGAAGGTCACCGACCGCCTCGGCAACGACGGCTACTCCTTCGCCAACGTGAACCCGGTCCCGGACCTGGACCGGGAGAAGCGCATCGCCTGCTTCACCTTCTTCGTCGATCCGGGCCGGCGCGTGTACGTGCGCCGCGTGAACATCTCGGGCAACCAGAAGACCCAGGACGAGGTGATCCGCCGCGAGCTGCGCCAGCTGGAAAGCTCCTGGTACTCGCTCGAGAAGATCGCGCGCTCGAAGGAGCGCCTGCAGCGCACCTCCTACTTCTCCGAAGTGAATATCGAGACGCCCGCGGTCCCCGGCACCTCCGACCAGGTCGACGTGAACGTGACCGTGACCGAGCGCAACACCGGCACGCTCAACTTCGGCCTCGGCTACTCCGCGGCCGAAAAGCTCACGCTGCAGGCCTCGGTCTCGCAGGCCAACATCCTGGGCAGCGGCAACCTGGTCGCCTTCCAGATCAACAACGGCTCGGTGAACAAGGTCTATT